>NZ_JZWV01001193.1 GCF_000966975.1 Streptomyces katrae
GAACGGGGGCGGGGGCGGGCGGCCGGCCGGGGGCTTGCGGGGCGGCGGCCTGCTGCGGGATCCACTGCTGCGGCTGCTGCCGGGCGTCGTACCCGTAGGAGGGGGCCTGGGGGGCGTAGCCGCCCTGCGGCTGCTGTTCGTAGTCGCACTGCTGTGCGTGGGACTGCTGTGCGTACGGCTGCTCGTACGGGGTCTCGTACTGCTGCCCGTACGGGGGCGGGGCGGGCTGGAGGGGCTGCTGCGCGGGCGCCTGGCCGTACAGCGGCCGGCCGTACGGGTCGTAGCCGATGAGCTGCTGCTGGGCGGCGTACGGGTCGTACGGATCCTGTGGGTCGTTCACCGCGGGCCTCTCGTCGTTCCGGAAGCTCAGGCTCCCCGGTACAGCTCACGCTTGTCGATGTAGCGCACCACGCCGTCCGGGACCAGGTACCAGACGGGGTCGCCCTCGGCGACGCGGGCGCGGCAGTCCGTGGAGGAGATCGCCAGCGCGGGCACCTCGACGAGCGAGACGCCGCCCTCGGGCAGGCCGTCGTCGGTCAGGACGTGCCCGGGCCGGGTCACGCCGATGAAGTGGGCGAGGGAGAAGAGCTCGTCGGCGTTGCGCCAGGTCAGGATCTGCGCGAGGGCGTCGGCGCCGGTGATGAAGAAGAGGTCGGCGTCCTGGTTCAGCGCGCTGAGGTCCCGCAGGGTGTCGATCGTGTAAGTCGGACCGCCGCGGTCGATGTCGATGCGGCTCACCGAGAACTGCGGGTTCGAGGCCGTCGCGATGACTGTCATCAGGTAGCGGTCCTCGGCGGGCGACACGGCCCGCTGGGACTTCTGCCACGGTTCACCCGTGGGGACGAACACCACCTCGTCGAGGTGGAAAAGGGCGGCCACCTCACTGGCGGCCACCAGGTGTCCGTGGTGGATCGGGTCGAACGTCCCGCCCATCACGCCCAGCCGGCGCTTGACCGGGCCCGTAGGCACTTCCTGCTCTCCCATGAGCGCAGAGCCTACTGGCCCGGTGGCACGTGCGCGGCGGCCCGGTCCGAACGAGGTGGTTCAGCGGTCGCGGTTCAGGCGCGTGGTCACCCAGAGCATCAGCAGCAGGACGAAGAGCGCACCGCCACCGGTCAGGTAGGGGCTCAGGCTCTCGTGGTTGCCGCCGTGCTGCTCGGCGCCCTCCGAGGCGAGGAGGACGAGGTTGTTGGCGGTGGTGGAGAGGCTCATCAGGCAGGTACCTATCGAGTCGGGGAGCGAGCGGAGACTTCCCTCACATCGTATGCGGGGGGTCGGGGCACGCTCACGCCGACTCAGGCGTTGGAGAGGATGGAGCAGTGGACCACAGGCCGATCCAGGGGGAAGCGCCATGACCGACAGCGGATTCGAGAAGACGCCGGCACGGGACCGCAGGAGGTTCCCGGGCATCTCCTCGCGGGCCTACGAGCACCCGGCGGACCGTTCGGCCCTGGTCGCCCTGCGCAAGCTGACCGGGTTCGACACGGTCTTCAAGGCCCTCAGCGGGCTGCTCCCGGAGCGCAGCCTGCGGCTGCTGTTCCTGTCGGAGTCGGTGCGCGTGGGCGAGACCCAGTTCCCCCACCTGCACGAGATGCTGCGCGACGCCTGCTACATCCTGGACCTGGAGACGGTCCCGCAGATGTACGTGCAGCAGGACCCGAAGCCGAACGCCATGTGCATCGGGCTGGACGAGCCGATCATCGTGGTGACGACGGCGCTGGTGGAGCTGCTGGACGAGGAGGAGATGCGGGCGGTCGTGGGCCACGAGGTGGGCCACGCGCTGTCCGGGCACTCCGTGTACCGGACGGTGCTGCTGTTCCTGACGAGCCTGGCGCTGAAGGTGGCGTGGATCCCGCTGGGCAGTGTGACGATCACGGCGATCGTCACCGCGCTGCGGGAGTGGTTCCGCAAGTCGGAGCTGTCGGCGGACCGGGCCGGCCTGCTGGTGGGGCAGGACGTGAACGCCTCGATGCGCGGGCTGATGAAGATCGCGGGCGGCAACCACCTGCACGAGATGAACGTGGACGCCTTCCTGGCCCAGGCCGACGAGTACGAGTCGAGTGGCGACCTGCGCGACTCGGTCCTGAAGATCCTCAACGTGCTGCCGCGCACCCACCCCTTCACGACGGTGCGCGCCGCCGAGCTGCGGAAGTGGTCGCAGACCCGGGACTACCAGCGGATCATGGACGGGCACTACCCGCGGCGGGACGAGGACAAGGACACCTCGGTGGCCGACTCCTTCCGCGAGTCCGCCGCGCACTACGCGGACTCGGTGCGCACGAGCAGGGATCCGCTGATGAAGCTGGTCGGCGACATAGCCGGCGGCGCGGGCGACCTGGGCGGGAAGCTGCGTGACCGGTTCACCGGCGCGGGGGGCGCGGAGAAGGGCGCTACCCGACAGGACTGACGGAGGCCGGCGGGGGCGGTGCCTGGGGCCGCGCCGCCGGCACCGCCCCCGCGTCCGCCGGGCCGGCCTGCGGTGGCGGCGAGGACGCTGCGGGCTGTGCCGAAGGCGGTTGGGCCGACGGGTCCGGTGCGGCCGCCGCCGGGTCCATCACCCCGCAGAGTCCGGCCGTCCGCCGGGGGTGGCCGCTGGCGTACGGGTCGCTGACCGGCGGGCCCACGGTGGTGGGGCCGGCTCCGGCCAGCAGCGGGCGGAAGCCCCCGGCCGGGTCGGCGGCGCAGTCCTGGGGTCCGGCCATCACGTAGGAGGAGGCCAGTTCCGCCCGCCGGGTGGTGAGGTCCTCGTGGTCGAAGCGCAGCCGCAGCTCGCGGCGGACGGTGAAGAGGGAGGACGCGTCGGACCCGGCCGGCGGGCCGGAGGCTCCCCGTACGGCGTACACGAAGGTGTGGTCGGTGGTGACGACCAGCGCCTCGGGACTGACCTCCTCGAAGGCGAGGGTGCCGCTGACCCGGACGCGGGAGTCGGCCAGGGCGGCGGTCTGCGGGTCGAAGCGGACCAGCCAGCCGGTCGCGGCGTGCCGGCCGTCCCCGGAGGGGGAGGTCATGCTCTCGTCGAACTGGGCCAGCTGTCCGGGGTCCAGCAGGACCCGTACGGGCCGGGAGGCGGTGCCGGAGAGCACGTCGGGGTCGAGGGAGGACTGCACCAGGTAGTCCTTGGCGATGGACAGTGCGGCGACGACCTGGCTCTCGGTGAAGTGGTGGGTGCGGCGTACGGCGGGCAGGGTGATCCCGGCCGCGCCGGTGCGATACTCGGCGGCGGGGCTCCGGGCGTAGAGGTCTGCCGGTTTGCCGCCGGGTACGGCGGAGGACGGTGTCAGGGGTACGACGGTGCTGCTGAGCGGCTCGGCGTTGCCGCCGGCCGGGGGCACGTACGGGTTGCGCAGGCCCAGGTAGACGGCGACGGCGAAGGCCGAGGCGATGAGCAGGACGAGCAGCATGCCCTGGCGGGCGCCGCGGCCCGGGGTGCCGTTGCCGCGGCCCGCGGAGCCGCCGCCCGACCAGATGGAGCGGCTGCGGACGGCGCGGGCGTGCTCGCCCATGCGTTCCTGGGCGGAGAACTCCTGGAGCCGGGCGGCGCGGACGAAGTCCTCGTCGAACACCACCGACCGGTACTCGTCCGGGCGCAGTTCGTCGTCACCCCCGCCGGTTCCCTCGGGGGTGCCGTTGGGCGGATCTCCTGGTACGGCCATCGCTTCTCCCCGCTGTCCCCGCTTCAGAGAAGCCCCCAGCTCCGGAACGGGCGAGTGGGGTCGTACCTTCAGGGTTGGCGGACGACGGGGTACGTAAACGCGCCGACGCCGGTGACTTCCCCGAGCGGGGTACTGGCGGGTGCGGGTGCGGGGTCCGCGTCGCCGGAGGCGCTGCGGTAGACGGCACTGAAGGCGAGCGCCACCATCCCGAGTCCCATGACGACGGCGAGGACCCAGGCGACCGGTCTCAGCCAGCCGGCCCGGCCCCGGTAGGGGCGCAGGCTGCCGCCGTAGGCCCCGTACGGCCCCTCGGCGTAGCCGTAGGACCCGGCCTCCCAGGCGTGGTCCTCGTACGGGTATCCGTCCGGGTGGCCGTGGTCGTCCTCGCCCGCCCAGCCTCCGGCGACGCGGGCGGCCTCCGCCTCGGCGCGCGCCAGGTCGGCGGCGCGCTGGCGTTCGGCCGCGCTCGGTTCATGGATCCTGGCGTTCCGGACGAAGGCCTCATCGAACACCACGGAGGCGAAGTCCTGATCCGCGCCTCCGCGGTCGTCGTCGGGCTCCCCGTCGTCCGGGAACGGCTTGCCCCCCACGTCGTCCGGCACGGGAACAGCGTAGACCTGGGGGGCCGCTTTGGGCAGGGTGAAAGCCGGAATCCGGCCACAACGGGTTCGGGTGGCGGTTACCGGATGTGACCGTCGCCGGTGACGATGTACTTGGTGGAGGTGAGCTCGGGCAGGCCCATCGGGCCGCGGGCGTGCAGCTTCTGGGTGGAGATGCCGATCTCGGCGCCGAACCCGAACTGGCCACCGTCCGTGAACCGGGTGGAGGCGTTCACGGCGACGGTGGTCGAGTCGACCAGTTGGGTGAAGCGGCGCGCGGCGGCCTGCGAGGTGGTGACGATCGCCTCGGTGTGCCCGGAGGTCCAGCGGCGGATGTGGGCGACGGCCTCGTCGAGGGAGTCCACGACGGCGGCGGCGATGTCGTACGACAGGTACTCGGCGGCCCAGTCCTCGTCGGTGGCGGGCAGGGCGGTGGCCTTGCTCTCCTCGGCGGCGGCCAGCACCCGGGCGTCGCCGTGGACGGTCACGCCGGCGTCGGCGAGGGCGTCGAGGGCGCGGGGCAGGAAGGCGTCGGCGATGTCGCGGTGGACGAGGAGGGTCTCGGCGGCGTTGCAGACGGAGGGCCGCTGGGCCTTGGAGTTGATGAGGATGTCCACGGCCATGTCGAGGTCGGCCTGGGCGTCGACGTAGACGTGGCAGTTTCCGGTACCGGTCTCGATGACCGGGACGGTGGACTCCTCGACGACGGTCTTGATGAGGGAGGCACCGCCGCGCGGGATGAGCACGTCGACGAGGCCGCGGGCGCGCATCAGCTCGCGGACGGAGTCGCGGGACTCGCCGGGGACGAGCTGGATCGCGTCGGCGGGCAGGCCGGTGCTCGCGATGGCGTCGCGCAGGATGGCGACGAGGGCGGTGTTGGAGGCGTAGGCGGAGGAACTGCCGCGCAGGAGGACGGCGTTGCCGGCCTTCAGGCAGAGCGCGGCGGCGTCGACGGTGACGTTGGGGCGGGCCTCGTAGATGATGCCGACGACGCCGAGGGGGACGCGGATCTGGCGGAGGTCGATGCCGTTGGGGAGGGTGGAGCCGCGGACGACCTCGCCGACGGGGTCGGGGAGGGCGGCGACGTCGCGCACGTCGGAGGCGATGGCGGCGACCCGCTCGGGGGTGAGGGTGAGCCGGTCGATGACGGTCTCGCTGGTGCCGGCGGCGCGGGCCCTGTCGATGTCCTCGGCGTTGGCGGCGACGATCTCGTCGGTACGGGCCGTCAGCGCGTCCGCGATGGCCAGGAGGGCCGTGTCCTTGGCGGACCGCGGGAGTGGGGCGATGGCTGCGGCGGCCGTGCGGGCCGCTGCCGCGGTGGCGAGGACGGGGGAGGTCGCGGGGGCGTCGTCGAGCGAGGTCATGCCGCCCAGGGTAGTCCCCGCCCGACGGCCCCCTCACGGGGTTCCACCCCCCGAGACACCCCTCCCCACCACGGCGGGCTCCCCCGTCGCCTCCGCCCCCTCGACCGAAGCCACGGGCCGGGGGCCGCCTGTCCCGGCCGGGGGCGCCTGTACTGGCTGGGGCTGCCGGGCGGGGCTGCCGTTGCGCGGAGCCGCCTCTGTCGGCCGGGGCCGGTTGCCGGGGCTGCCGCTGCGCGGAGCCGTC
>NZ_JZWV01001194.1 GCF_000966975.1 Streptomyces katrae
GTGCACACCGATCGGACACACTGAACCCATGTCGATTCACCAGAACCTGCTCGGGGGCCCCGCCCCCACCCACCTGCCCGACGAGCCCGCGCCCCGCGAGGCCCTCGCCGCCGGTACCGCCGCCGCCGAGGTGGCCGCAGCCCACCCGACCTCCTCCCTCGCCTGGGCCGCCCTCGCCGACGAGGCCTTCGCCGCCGGCCGGACGGTCGAGTCCTACGCGTACGCCCGTACGGGCTACCACCGCGGCCTGGACGCCCTGCGCCGCGCCGGCTGGAAGGGCCACGGCCCGGTGCCGTGGGAGCACGAGCCGAACCGCGGCTTCCTGCGCGCCCTGCACGCCCTGGCCCGGGCCGCCGGGGCCATCGGCGAGAAGGACGAGTACGAGCGCTGCTCGACCTTCCTGCGCGACTCCTCCCCGACCGCCGCGGACACGCTCGCGTAACGGCCGGGACGAGTGCCCTAGAGGCGCCCCGGATCTCCTGTTTATGATGCGAGGCAGGGGACCGGGGCTCCACTTACCCAATCGGAAGGAGCGGACCGCTACCCGGAAGCACGTGTCGAGGAGACAGCGATGTCGCACGCCCTTGATGCCTCCGGAGCCGGTTCGGACACCCCGAACCTCGACTTCGCAGGCACCACCCCGTACGAGGACTACGTCCAGGCGGACGTCCTCACCCACCTCCAGCACCTGCGCTCGGACGATCCCGGCGAGATGGTCTTCCTGGTCACCACCCAGGTCATGGAGCTGTGGTTCACCGTCATCGTCCACGAGTGGGAGACCGCCGCCCGCGCCCTGCGCGAGGACGACCTCCCGGTGGCGATGGACGCGCTGAAACGATCCCTCAGGGAGCTGGAGGCGCTCAACCACTCCTGGCGGCCGCTGGCCCAGCTCACCCCCGCGCAGTTCAACGCCTACCGCGGCGCCCTCGGCGAGGGTTCCGGTTTCCAGTCCGCGATGTACCGCCGGATGGAGTTCCTCCTCGGCGAGAAGTCCGCGTCCATGCTGGTCCCGCACCGCGGCGCCCCGCGCGTCCACGCCGAGCTGGAGAAGGCCCTCCAGGAGCCCAGCCTCTACGACGAGACCCTGCGCCTGCTCGCCCGCCGCGGCCTGCCCGTCCCGCAGTCGGTCCTCGACCGGGACCTCTCCCAGCGCTACGAGCCCTCCGCCGCGGTCGAGGCCGTCTGGACGGAGCTCTACGCCGACCCCGCCGGCACCCACGCCGACCTGCACCGCCTCGGTGAGGTCCTCACCGACGTGGCCGAGCTGGTCTGGCGCTGGCGCAACGACCACCTGGTCGCCACCCGCCGCGCGATGGGCGCCAAGACCGGCACGGGCGGCTCCGCCGGGGTGACCTGGCTGGAGAAGCGCGCGACGAAGAACGTCTTCCCCGAGCTCTGGACGGCCCGCAGCCATGTCTGACGCGATACTCCAGGACCCCCAGGACCCCCAGGACCCCCAGGACCTTCAGGACCTTCAGGCCCGTGCCGCCCGCCTGGACGCCGAGGACCCCCTCGCCAAGCACCGCGAGCGCTTCACCCTCCCCGAGGGCGTGGTCTACCTCGACGGGAACTCCCTCGGCGCGCTCCCGGCGGGCGTCCCCGGCGCGGTGGCCGACGTGGTCCACCGCCAGTGGGGCGAGCTCCTCATCCGCTCCTGGGACGAGAGCGGCTGGTGGACCGCCCCCGAGCGGATCGGCGACCGCATCGCCCCGCTGATCGGCGCCGCCCCCGGCCAGGTCACCGTCGGCGACTCCACCAGCGTCAACCTCTTCAAGGCCCTCGTCGGCGCCGCCCGCCTGGCCGCGCCCGGCCGCACCCGGATGCTGGTCGACGCCACCACCTTCCCCACCGACGGCTACATCGCAGCCTCCGCCGCCCGGATGACCGGCCTGGACCTCGTCCCGGTCGACCCGTCCGAAGCGGCGGCCGCGATGGACGACCGTACGGCCGTGGTCCTCCTCAACCACGTCGACTACCGCACCGGCCGGCTCCACGACCTGCCCGCCCTCACCGGGGCCGCCCACGCCGCGGGCGCGCTGATCGTCTGGGACCTCTGCCACACGGCCGGCGCCCTCCCGGTCGGTCTCGATGCGCACGCCGTCGACCTCGCGGTCGGCTGCACGTACAAGTACCTCAACGGCGGGCCCGGCTCCCCGGCGTACATCTACGTCGCCGAGCGCCACCAGGGTGCTTTCGACTCCCCGCTCCCCGGCTGGAACAGCCACGCCGAGCCCTTCGCGATGACGCCGGAGTACGCGCCCGCCCAGGGCGCCGCCCGGGCCCGCGTCGGGACCCCGGACATCCTGTCCATGCTGGCGCTGGAGTCGGCCCTGGACGCCTGGGAGGACGTGGACATCGAGGCGGTCCGCGCCAAGTCGCTGGCCCTGACCGACTTCTTCCTGGAGTGCGTGGCGGCGTACGTCCCGGCGGGCGCGGTCGAGGTGGTCACCCCGTTGGAGCACGCCCGCCGCGGCAGCCAGGTTTCCCTGCGCACGGACGGCGCCCGCGCGGTGATGACGGAGCTCATCTCCCGGGGCATCGTGGGCGACTTCCGCGCCCCCGACGTCCTGCGCTTCGGTTTCACCCCGCTCTACGTCGGTTTCGCCGACGCCGAGCGCGCGGCGCGCACGCTGGGTCACATTTTCGGGTGACGCGGTAGCGAAACGTCACACCACGAGGCGGGCGGGGCTACGGCTCCGCCCGCCTCCGTGCGGACTCGTCCCGGCGGCTAGGGGCACGTGGCAGCCTGATACGGTCCCGCTCTGCCGGAAACACCGGAACATCTGTCCCGGCTGTCACACGCGTTGCTGTCACACGAGTTAACCGAGAGGTCGAGCCGATGACGGACCCCGCAGTCGAACGGGACGCCGCCGAGGCCGCCGCGGCCTTCGCGCACCCCCCGGTCGCACCGGACGCGAGCGCCGCGTACGGGGAACACGCCGACCAGGTCATCGACTTCTACGCCCCGCGCGGGGACCTGACGGGCCCGGCCCCGCTCGTCGTCGTCCTGCACGGGGGCGCCTGGCGCGCCCCGTACGACCGTCAGCACGTCACCCCGTTCGCCGACTTCCTGGCCCGGCGGGGTTTCGCCGTCGCCAACGTCGAGTACCGGCGCGGGAGTTCCCTGCCGCACCAGGGCGCCGAGGGCCCGGTCGCGGGCCGCTGGCCGGAGACCTTCGACGACGTCGCCGCCGCCATGGACGCCCTGCCGGGCCTGCTCGCGTCCGCCCTCCCGACGGCCGACCCCCGCAGGACGGTCGTCACCGGCCACTCGGCGGGCGGCCACCTCGCCCTGTGGGCCGCCGCCCGGCACGTCCTCCCGTCCGGCTCCCCGTGGCGGCTGCCTTCCCCGCCGGAGCTGCGCGGCGTGGTGGCGCTGGCCCCCATCGCGGACTTCGAGGTCGCGGAGAAGCTCGGCGTGTGCGGCGGGGCCTCCGCCCAGCTGCTGGGCGGCCCGGCCCACTGGGACGCCCGCCGCCCCTCGGCGGACCCCGCCTCGCTCCTGCCGACGGGCATCGCTACGACGGTGGTCCAGGGGCGGGAGGACATCGTGGTCCCGCCGGCGGTGGCGGAGTCGTACGTGGCCGCGGCGGCGAAGGCGGGGGAGATGGTGGGCCTGACGCTGGTCGAGGGGGTCGGTCACTTCCCGCTGATCGACCCGGCGGCGGACGCCTGCGCGGTGGTGGCGGAGGAGATCTCGCAGCTGGCCTGGTAGAGCCCGGCGGCGCGGTGCAGCAGCAGGGCGTGGAACCGGTCCTCGGCCTTGGGCGGACACCGCCAGGCCAGGGGCCAGGCCCCGTCCAGGGCGGGGACGGGGATGTACGTGGTCCGGCGCGGCCCGGCCGTGAGCCGCCGGAACCCGGGCGGCCACATGCGGTACTGGGCACTGCCGACCGGGATCAGGAAGTAGACCGGCCGGCGCCCGTTGGCCTGCACGACGATGGGCCCGGGGTCACCGCCCGTGAGCGTGACGAGCAGATCGGCGAGGTCCCGTCCCATGTCACCGTCCACACGTAGGGCGTCAAACTGCACGCCGGCCTTGCGGAACGCGATCCCGGCGGGCGGGAGCCAGGTGGGGGTGTCACTTTCAGTGTTCATGCGCCAAGGGTGAGGGCTCAGCCCTACCGTTTTCCATAACGCTGAGTCGAGGGCTCGTAACGGTAGGGATTCGGCCGCGGCTGGTTGAGCCTGGTTGAGTGGGGGTGTACTCCATGGCGAAGGCAGCCAACAAGGAGAGGGCGGGCGGAGCGACCCGTCTGGTGGCCCATCTGGCCCGCGTTCTGCGGGAGAAGGCGGGCTACACCCAGACGGAACTGGGGAGGAAAATCGGGTATTCGGGTGCGGCGATCAGCGCGATGGAAACGTGCGCGCAGCCGGCGAGCGACGAAATGCTCGTCGAACTCGAACGGGAGGTCGGCTGGGGCCTCGGCGTCTTCGAAATGGCGCGTGGACTGGTGCGGCTGGACAAATATCCGGCCCAGTTCCAGGACTTCATCGCCCTGGAGAGTCGTGTCCTTACCTTGTGCATGTTCGAGACGCTCGTGATCAATGGTCTGTTCCAGACCGAGGCATACGCACAGGCGTTGATCGCCGGCGGATACCCCGTGCTGCCGGATCGCCGGGTCGCTGAGCTGGTCGAAGCTCGCATGGAGCGAACCGCGCTCTTCGAGCGTGAGCCGACCGCGTTGATCGAACTCATCCTGGACGAGTCAGCGTTGCTGCGTGGCGTCGGCAGCCCCGACATCATGCGGGGCCAGCTCCGGCACCTTGCCGAGCTGGCCAAGCGCCGTAATGTGACGGTGCAGGTCCTGCCTCTGAACTGCGGGTTCACAGGTGAGCATGCGGGCGCCCGTGGTGGGCTGACCATCCTAGAAACCGCCGATCACGAACACCTCGCCTACATGGAGGCGCAGGACGAGAGTGTGATGATCAGCGACCCGGGAATGGTGAGCATGTACTCGCAACGGTATGCGAAGATCCGCGCACAGGCCTTGGGCCCACGTGAATCGCTGGGCCTCATCGAGCGGTTGGCGGGTGATCGGCAGTGAACAACCATCTGCGGTGGTTCAAGTCCAGCTACAGCAGCGACGCCGGGGGCCAGTGCGTCGAAGTGGCCTACGACTGGCGGAAGTCGAGCTACAGCGACGGCGGTGGCGGCAACTGCGTGGAGGTCGCGGGGCGCCCCCACGCCGTCCACGTCCGGGACTCCAAGAACCTCGGCCCCACCCTCACCCTGGCCCCCAAGGCCTGGGCAGACTTCGCCAACTGGGCGGCCAGGCAGGCGTAGTGCCGACCTGGGCGCTCCTCTTGGAGCAGAACATCCACAGGCGGCACGGGTCGGCCTGGTCGGTCACCGTCCTGGGCCACGTGGACGGGACCAGGGAAGAGGCCTTGACCGCCCTCCGTGAACGGGTGGACAGGTTCGACCCCTCGGTCTTCTACACGGTGAAGCGGCGGAGGCTCTACGGCGACGGCGACGGTTTCATGCTGCTCGTCGAGGGCCGCTTCGCACGCGCGTGGCACTACCGGTTCAAACTCGCCGAGCTGCTCGAAGACAGCGCCCCTCCGCCCCCACCGCCGGAACCGAAGCCGGAGCCCGTGGAGCGGTGGCAGCCCCCGCGCCCCCGCTCGCCCAAGCCCCCGAAGCCCCCACAACGCCCGGCCCCACCACGGGAGGTCGACATCCCGGAGCGCCCTGCATGGCTCGGACGGGACGACCTGGCCTGACCCGGGCGGACGGTCTCAGGGAAGGGCTGGGGGCTTCCCGTCAGTCCCACTGTCCTTCCGG
>NZ_JZWV01001195.1 GCF_000966975.1 Streptomyces katrae
GTCCCCCGGTCCCCGCCCGGTCCGCTCGCGCGCGGCCGCCGGCCCGGCTCCGGCAGCCTGGCCAGCCGCGCGCCGATCGCCGCCGCCGCCCGGCTCACGGCGTCGCACAGCGGAGGGATCAGCTTCGCGTCCAGGGAGGTCACCGCCACGGAGGCCACCACCTGGCCGTCCGCCGCGTGCACCGGGGCCGCCACGCACGACAGGGAGTCCACGCACTGCTCGTAGTCGAACGCGACCCCCCGCTCCCGGATCGCGGCCACCTCGCGGGCCCAAGCGGCCGCCGTCCACCCCGCCGGCCGCCGCGGCACCGGCGCGGACGCCGCCAGCACCAGT
>NZ_JZWV01001204.1 GCF_000966975.1 Streptomyces katrae
CATCGAGTCCCTCAAGGAGGCCACCCGCCGGGCGTTCGCCAGCCACGCCTCGCTCAGCGCCGGCGAGCAGAACGGGGTGATCAACCGGCTGGCGATCGTGTCGGTGGTCTTCCTGCCGCTGTCGTTCCTGACCGGGTTCTTCGGGATGAACTTCACGTTCCTGACCGACAGCATGGAGAGCCGAGAGGAGTTCTGGCTGCTCGCCGTCGGCCTCCAGCTGCTGGTCCTCGCCGTCTGCCTCTACGTGCTGCACCGCACCCGCGTCTGGCGCAGGCTGCGCGAGGACGACTGACCGACCCGACGGCGGGCGGTCCTAGCGGTGGAGCCGGCTCGGCCAGTCCTGGGGGACGCGCCCGGCGGGGCCGGGGGCCGGCTGGTCCGCGGGGTGGGCGTCCGGTGGGGTGAGGTCGGGCCCCGACTCGTACATGGTGCCCGTGGCGTAGTCCCAGAACCAGGACTCGCCCGGTTCGAAGCTCTGCACCAGGGGGTGGCCGGCGGACTTCCAGTGGGCGGTGGCGTGCTGGGCGGGGGAGGAGTCGCAGCAGCCGACGTGCCCGCACTGGGCGCAGCGCCGCAGGTGGAACCACCAGCCGCCCACCGCGTCGCAGTCCCCGCAGCCCGTGCCGCTGGGCGGGACGCCCGGGTCGATCCCGTCGATCTCGGTCATGTGCGCTCCTCCGTGGGGGCGGGTTCGGGTTCGGCGTCCCCTTCGGGGGCCGTCAGCGGCAGCAGGACCCGGAACCGGGTGTCTCCCGGCACGGACCGGACCTCCAGGCTGCCGTGGTGCTTGTTGACCACGATCCGCCAGGAGATGTCCAGCCCGAGGCCCGTGCCCTCGCCGACCGGCTTGGTGGTGAAGAAGGGGTCGAAGATGCGGTCGCGGATCTCCGGGGGCACACCCGGTCCCGTGTCGCGGAACTCGACCAGCAGCCGGTCGCCCTCCCGCGCCGTGCGGACCGTCAGGGTGCCCTCGCCGCCGGCGCTCCCGATGGCGGACACCGCGTTGTCGATCAGGTTGGTCCACACCTGGTTCAGCTCCGCCGGGTAGGCCGGCACCTCGGGCAGGGAGCGGTCGTACTCCTTGGTCACCCGAACCCGGGGGCCGATCTTGCCGGACAGCATCAGCAGGGTGCTGTCGAGGAGTTCGTGCACGTCGACGTCCCGGTGCGGGGCGCGGTCGAGCTGGGCGTACTGCTTGGCCGCGTCCACCAGGTGGGAGATGCGGGCCGTGGAGTCGCCGATCTCGTCCATCAGCAGCTCGGTCTCCACCGTGTAGTTGAGCCAGCCGACCGCCCCCGGCAGGACGTCCTGTGCCACGGTCGCCGCGACCTGCTCCAGCCAGTCCGTGTCCAGTCCGGCCTGGACGAACGCCGGCGCGATCCGCCAGCCCTCCGGGATGCCGTGGTCCTCCAGCCAGTCGGCGAGCTCGTCCTCCCGGTCGGCGGCCTCCAGCGGGCTCAGCACCGGCGCCTTGGCGACCCGTTCGGCGGTCCGCTCCTGGATCTCGATGAGCTCGGCGAGGGCCTCGCGCGAGTAGGGGCCCCGCGCGATGACGGCCAGTTTGTGCCGCATCTTGCCCACCCGCTCGCGCAGCGCCTCCGTCGCCCGGACCGCCGCCGCGGCCGGGTTGTTGAGCTCGTGCGTGAGACCGGCCGACAACGAGCCGAGCGCCAGCAGCCGTTCACGCTGCCCGATGGCCCGCTGGGTGTCCTTCGCACCGAAGAACAGGCCTTCCAGCAGGTGCGCCGCCATCGGGAACCACTCCTGCATGATGTCCGCGAACGACTGCGCCGACAGCACGAAGAACCGCGTCGGCCCCGTCACCCGCATCGAGTTGACGTACCGCTGCGGGACCCGGTCGCCCAGGTACGCCTGCATGGCCCCCGCGTACACGCCGCGCTGAGAGGTCCGGCTCACCTCCACGTCGTCGGCGCCGACCCGCCGGTACATCACGACCGTGCCCTCGAGCATCACGTAGAAGCAGGTGGCCGGCTCCCCCTCGGTGTACACCGGACCGGCTTCGAAACGCTCCACCCGCCCCTCGGAGCACAGCCTCCCGAGCTGCTCCGGCGACAGCTTTTCGAACAGGAACAGCGAGGCGATCTCCCGCGGGTCGCAGGCGGCCTCCCGCCCGCTCACGACTCCTCCAGGTACCGGTGCACCAGCATGACGGCCATGGCTCCCTCTCCCACCGCGGACGCGACCCGCTTCGCGGACCGGGCCCGCGCGTCGCCCGCCACGAACACCCCGGGGACGTTGGTCTCCAGGTGGTACGGCGGCCGGTCCAGCTCCCACTCCGCCGGCGGCCGCCCGTCCGGTGTGAGGTCCGGCCCGGCGAGGATGAAGCCGTGCTCGTCGCGCAGGACCGTCCCGTCCAGCCAGTCCGTCAGCGGGGCCGCGCCGATGAACACGAACATCCACTGGGCGTCCACGAGTTCCGTGGCCCCCGTCACCGCGTCCCGCAGCACCAGCCGCTCCAGGTGCCCGGCGCCCTGCGCCGCCTCCACCACCGTCCGCGGCCGCACCGTGATGTTCGGCGCCTCCTCGATCTGCTGGATCAGGTAGTACGACATCGACGCCGTCAGGGACTCCCCGCGCACCAGCAGCGTCACCGACTTCGCACCCCGCGCCAGGTACACCGCCGCCTGCCCGGCCACCGCCGCCTGCCCGGCCGAGTTGGCGCCGCCGACCACGTACACGTCCTGCCCCTCGCAGGACGCCGCCTCGGTGAGCGAGGAGCCGTAGTACACCCCGCGCCCCGTCAGGTCCTCGCAGCCCGGTGCCCCCAGTTGCCGGTACGACACCCCCGTCGCCAGGATGACGCTGTGCGCGGCCACCGACGAGCCGTCGGAGAACCGCACCACGCGCGCCGGACCGTTCACCTCCAGCCCCGTGACCTCGCGCGCCGTGAGGATCTCCGCCCCGAACCGGGTCGCCTGGCGGCGGGCGCGCCCGGTGAGCTGGGCACCGGACACCCCGTCCGGGAAGCCCAGGTAGTTCTCGATGCGGGAGCTCTGCCCGGCCTGCCCGCCGGTCGCCGACCGTTCGACCAGGACGGTCCGCAGCCCCTCGGACGCCCCGTACACGGCCGCCCCCAGCCCGGCCGGGCCGCCGCCGATGACGACCAGGTCGTAGAACGCGGCGGCCGGCGTGGTCGCCAGCCCGACGCGCGCGGCCAGCTCCGGCACCTCCGGCTCGACGAGCGCCGTCCCCTCGGCGGTGACCACCAGCGGCAGCCGCAGCCCGTCGGCCCCCGCCGCCTCCAGCAGCCGCCGCCCCTCCGGCTCGTCGGAGGAGTACCAGCGGTAGGGCACCTGGTTGCGGGCCAGGAACTCGCGCACCTCCGAGGAGCGCGCCGACCAGCGGTGCCCGACCACCTTGGTGGCCGGCACCGGCCGGTGGTCACTGGAGCGCCAGGCCGTGAGGAGGTCGTCCACGACCGGGTACAGCTTCTCCTCGGGCGGGTCCCAGGGCTTGAGGAGGTAGTGGTCGAGGTCGACGACGTTGATCGCGTCGATGGCCGCGTGGGTGTCGGCGTACGCCGTCAGCAGCACCCGACGCGCCCCCGGGTACACACCGAGGGCCTGCTCCAGGAACTCGACGCCGTTCATCCGCGGCATCCGGTAGTCGGCGAGGAGCACGGCGACCAGGTCGCCCCGCAGCTTCAGCTCGCGCAGCGCCTCCAGCGCCGACTCCCCGGACTCGGCGCGCACGATCCGGTACCCGCCGCCGTAGCGCCGCCGCAGGTCACGCGCGATGGCGCGGGACACCCCCGGATCGTCGTCCACCGTGAGGATGACGGTCCGCGCCGCGTCGCCGGCCTGTGCCATGCTCCTCCGCCCTGCCCGCTCGGGAGAACCGGCACGAAAGGCCCGCCCATGCCGGCTCCCGCCCATCGTAGGTGCGATCGCCCGCCACCGCTCCGGCTGGCGGCCGCCCCGCGCCCCTCAGCCGGTGAAGGAGCCGTGCCGGCCGGCACCGGACGCGAAGCGCCTGGCGCCCGCGAGGGTCTCGCCCGCCGACAGGGGCACCGTCCCGTGCCGCAGCTCGTTCGCCAGGGCCTCGGGCTCCGCCAGCCCGTGCTGCTCCCGTACGGAGAGCCGGTCGTGGCGCAGGCACAGCTGGGGGAAGGCGGCGATCTCCCGCGCGAGTTCCTCGGCGGCCGGCCGGGCCTGCCCGGGCGGTACGAGGCGGTTGGCCAGGCCGATGGCATGGGCCTCGGCGGCCGGGACCGGGCGGCCGGTCAGGATCAGGTCCATCGCCCGGCTCTCGCCGATCAGGCGTGGCAGCCGGACCGTGCCCCCGTCGATGAGCGGGACCCCCCAGCGGCGGCAGAACACCCCGAAGACCGCGTCCTCCTCCACCACCCGCAGGTCGCACCAGAGGGCCAGCTCCAGCCCGCCTGCCACGGCGTGGCCGGAGACGGCCGCGATCACCGGCTTGGTCAGCCGCAGCCGCGTGGGCCCCATCGGGCCGTCCCCGTCGGGCTCCACGCGGTTGCCGCGCCCGGTGCCGACGGCCTTGAGGTCGGCGCCCGCGCAGAACGTGCCGCCCTCGCCCCACAGCACCGCGACCGAAGCCTCCTCGTCCGCCTCGAAGTCCCGGAACGCCTCGGCCAGCTGCCGCGCGGCCGGCCCGTCCACGGCGTTGCGGGCGCCGGGCCGCGACAGCACCACGGTCGTCACGGCCCCGGCGCGCTCGACGCGGACGGCTGGGGACTCGGGGGTGTCGGTCATCCCGGCATTCTCCCGTGACCACCGCCCCCCCACCAGGCCCCCGGGCCGCCACTCCCGGATCTTGCCGCCCTGGGTGCCGCGTGGCTGTTCCCCCGGGGCCTGTGCGGCTGTGGGTGCCGCTGGCTGTGCTTCTGGGGACCGTGCGGCTGTGGGTGCCGCGTGGCTGTTTCTCCGGGGGCTGTGCCGCCCTGGGTGCCGCATGGTTGTGCAC
>NZ_JZWV01001196.1 GCF_000966975.1 Streptomyces katrae
CACCAGTTCCGCCGCGCTGCCGGGCGGCAGGACGACCCCCGACCGCAGCGGGAACACCTCGTCCACCTCGCCCCGCATGCCCCCGACCACGATGATGTGCCCCGCTTCGGGCACCGACAGGCTCAGGCTCACCCCGCCGCCGGCCGCCGCGAGTTCCCGCAGCGGCTGGGCCGCCGCGGCCCGCAGCGCACGCGCCGGATGCCAGGCCTGCCCCAGCCGGAACGTACGCGGCCCCAGCCGGTAGCGCCCCTCGTGACTCTGCACCGCGCCCAGCGCGACCAGCTGCCCGAGCAGCCGGTGGGCGGTGGCCTTCGGCAGCGCGGCGTCGCTCGCCAGCCGGGTCAGCCCCACCTCGTCGTCGTGCGCGAGCACTTCCATCAGAGCGAACGCGCCTTCCAGCACGCCGCGGCCCTCTGCGCCGGATCTCGCCATGAGGGTCCCCCTCTCATGCCGGGGCCGTCGGTCGGACGGCCCCCCACAATTCCCCGTTCGGACCAGGTCAGTTGGGGTGTCCGTATGGTTACCCTCACTCGCCGGTCCGTTGAATGGACCCGATCATTGCCCGCTCGCTGCGATCGCGCCACTGTGTTCTCCGTCAAGGGACGGAACACCGGGCCTCCTGCGGAGGTCAAGTGTTCGTCCGCCCACAGAAAACAGGGGAGGCACATATGAGCGCCATCAAGACGAGCGCCAGGCAGTTCAAGTACGTCATGGGTGCCATGACGTCGGTCTTCTTCTCGTACTGCTCCGTCAGCTGACGTAGAGCCGAAAAGAGGGGGTGGGGGCGGCTTCCGGCCCCACCCCCTCGCTACGCCTGAGGGAGGCATGAGTGCTGGAGACCGGTGTCCGGCAGGTACGGGTGGCACTGTCCATGGTGTTGGGCCGACGGCTGAGCGCACGGACCGTGGAGCGGCTGGTCGCCGACGCCCTTGCCACGCTGGAGGAGGCTGGAGGAGTT
The DNA here is from genome assembly GCF_000966975.1 of Streptomyces katrae. Taxonomy (GTDB): domain Bacteria; phylum Actinomycetota; class Actinomycetes; order Streptomycetales; family Streptomycetaceae; genus Streptomyces; species Streptomyces katrae. The sequence continues at coordinate 959 of NZ_JZWV01001196.1, forward strand.
CGGCTCGCTGGGCGACGACGTCGACGAACTGGCCGACGGGCCGTTCACCGACCCGGACGAGCGCCGGGAGCTGCAGAACCGCGCGCTCCGGCGGACCGTGCGCAAACTCGCCAAGCGCTCGCCCTTCTACCGCGAGCGGCTCGCCGGAGTGGACCTCGCGGAGCTGACCACCGAGACGCTCACCCGCATCCCGGTCACGCACAAGGCCGACCTGATCGAACGCCCCGCCGACTTCCTGTGCGGCACCCCGTACCTGGCGACGCAGACGACCGGCACCACCGGCCGCCCCGTCCAGATCTGGCTCTCCCGCTACGAGATGGAACTCTGGCCCGCGCTGATCGCGCTGTCCCTCGTCCTGCGCGGCGAACTCGGCCCCGGCGACCGGATGCAGATCAACCTCAGCTCCAGGGCGACGGCCGCCGTACAGGAGGACGTCGCGGTGTGCCGGCTCGCCAACGCGTCGTGCCACGTCGTCGGGCAGATCCCGCCGGACGAGTCCATCGAGCACCTGCTCGGCCGGAGCGGCAACCGTCCCACCATACTCACCGGCGCCCCCAGCTACCTGGGCCAGCTGGTGACCGCCGCACGCCGGAGCGGCTACGGACCCGACGACTTCGGGCTGCGGGCGATCTACGGCGGCGGCGAGATGCTCTCGCGGAACCTGATGGACGCCCTGCGCGAGACGTTCGGGGCCGAGGTCGTCGGCGACGCCTTCGGCATGACCGAGCTGCTGCCCGTCGGCGGCCGTACCTGTAGCCGGCGCCATCTGCACCTCGACCCCAACATGGGCTACATGGAGGTGCTCGACCTGGAGACGGGCGAGCCCGCCGAACCCGGCCGGCTCGGCGCGCTGACGGTCACTCCGTACTACCCCTACCGGGAGTGCATGCCCGTCCTGCGGTACAACACCGGTGACGTGGTCCGCACCCTGGAGGAAGAACCGGACTGCGAACTGGCGGTGGTTCCCGCGGTCTCGTACATCCTCGGCAAGGCGGGCCGGCTGCACCGCACCAGCGACGCCGTCGTGACCCCCCGCGAGATCGTGGAGGCGCTGGACGGCACCCCCGGGCTGCCGTTCCCGCTGCGCCACCGGGCAACCGTCGGGGCCGACGGCCGACTCCACGTGGAGGTCGCCTCCAAGGAGGTCACCGCCGCCGAAGTGACCGAGCGGCTGCGGGCCGAGGACATCGAGGCGGACGTCACGGTCCTGCCGCTCGGCGACGAGGAGGCCGCGCGGCGCTTCCCCCTCCGCTGCGACCTGTTGGAGCACACTTTCACCCGGAGCCCCGCATGACGGTCTTCTACCAGCTCGCGGTCACCATCGCCCTGGCGCTCGCGGTGTGCGCCGGAGCGGTCCACTACTTCCGCACCGTACGCGCGGCGAGGCCGCCGGTCGGCGTCTTCAACGGCCGCGACATCTTCGTGATCATGGGCTTCGTCCTGGCCCTGCCGTACGTCTACCTCGCGCTGCCCGGCGGAGTCCTCCCGGCCGTTCTCGCCCTCGTCTTCGCGGGCGGGCTGTCCGTAGGCTACCGGCCCGTCATCGGCGACGGACGGCTGCGCTGGGCGCTGATCGCCGTACTCATCGCCGGCGTGTTCGCCGCCCACCTGGCCTTCGGTGAGCTCGCCGCACCGTACTGGATCGCCAACAGCTGCGTCGTCGGCCTGGTCGTCGTCTCCGCCACCAACCTCAACGTGCAGGGCGGCATGCGGCTGAGGAACGTCGCGTGGTTCCTGCTCGCGCTCACCCTCTACGACGCGTTCTTCGCCTGGGTCGTCCCCCTGACCGAGGAACTGTCCGAGGCCGTCCAGGGCTATCCGTTCGCCCCCGCGGCCGGGCTGCGCATCGGCGACGACCTCGGCGCGGTGGTCGGCATGGGCGACCTGCTGGCCTACGCCCTCTTCACCACCACCGCCTACAAGGCGTACGGGAAGGCGGGGCTGCGCACCGGGATCGCGCTGGTCCTGCTCTTCGGCGCGGTGGCCCCGGTGGTGACCCTGCACGTCGTCGGCGTGGTCACCGGGCACGTCCCGGCGGTGATGCCCGCCCAGGTGTTCTTCGGCCCGGCCGCCTTCATCGGCTACCTGCTCCTGCGCCGCCGCGGCCCGGAGCGGCGGATGGCCGAGATCGTGTTCGGCCGTGAGCGGCTCGGCACGCCCCGGCAGGCGCCGGCCCGCACCGCGCAGGCCCCGGCCGCAGCCGAGCCGGGTCCGGCCGCGGAGGTTACGGTGGCACGATGATTCGTGTACGGGACATGGACGCGGCCGACATCGAGGCCGTCTCGGCCATCCGGGTCCGGGGGTGGCGGGCGGCGTACGCCGGACTGGTCCCCCGTACCCATCTGGACGCCATGACGGTCGAAGACGACGCCGCCCGGCGGCGCGAGTGGTTCTCCCGTCCCGGCCGGACCTCGCGGGACCTCGTGGCGGCCGGCGACCTCGGCCCCGTGGGGTGGATCTGCTACGGCCGCCCCGGCGGGAGCGAGCCCGCGGGCACCGGCGAGGTGTACGCCCTGTACGCCGCCCCGGAACTGATCGGCACGGGCATCGGCCGCGCCCTCCTGGACGAGGCCCACGCCCGTTTGCGCGCCGAGGGGTTCACGGCGTCGGCGCTGTGGGTCCTCGCCGGGAACGAGCGGGCCCGGCGCTTCTACGAGCGGGCCGGCTACCGGCCGGACGGCCGGACCCGGGACGACGCGTACGAGGACGGGACCGTCCTCACCGAGCTCCGCTACCGCCGCCCCCTCTGACCCCGGCCGCGGGCGGAATCCGGCCAGTCGGGGAACCACGGACCGCGGCGGCGTCCGCCCGGAACCCGGGGGAGTGGCATCCTCGACGTATGGAGGACGAGGCACTGCCGCCGGGAGGGGGCACAGCACCGGAGACGCTGGCCCTGGCCAAGGTGGTGGCCCGGCTGCGCGCCGAGGTCGAGGACCTGGAGGCGGGGGCCGCGATGGCGGCGGTCCTCGAGCGGGCCAAGGGCGTGGTCATGGCCCAGGAGGGCCTGCCCGCGGACGAGGCGTACGAGCTCCTGCAACGCCGCGCCGACGGCCACCGGTGCACGCTGACCGAGGAGTGCTGGCTCACCCTGGCCGGCGCCGGCCGGCCCCGGGCCGGGGCCCCGGCCGAGCCGGGGGACGCACGGGAGGGGACGGTCTTCCACACCGCCAGGTACGCGGCCGGCGGGGCCTCCGACGCCGGTCAGCGTCATGATCTACACCCGCGCCTCCGCGGGAAGCCTGGAACTGGCCGGGCACGCCGGCATCGACACCGCCACGGCCGAGCAGTGGAGCCACATCCCGCCGCTCGCCGGCGTCGCCCCGCTGGAGGCCCTGACCGAGGAGCGGCCCGTCTGGCTGGAGAACCTCGGCCGGGCCGCGGACGGCTACCTGCTCATCGGATCCAGACCGGAGCGGTGGCCCTCCCGCGCCTGGATCCCGGTACCGGGAGACCCCGCCACCACCGCCGTCGGCTTCTTCCGCGGCGAGCCCGGGCCCTTCGACCAGCGGACGCGGAGCCTGCTGCGCCGGGTGGCCCGGCTGTGCGGCGGAGCGCTGGGAGCACCCTCGGCGGCGCGGGCCTCGGCCCCCGCCGAGGAGGCCGTCGCGGCGGTCCAGCAGATCTTCGACGCGCTGTCCGAGCCCGCCGTGCTCCTCACCCCCCTGCGCTCAGCCGACGGCTCGGTGGAGGACTTCCGGATCGACGCGGCGACCGCCGAATCGGTGGACGTCGCGGGCCGCAGGGGCAGGGAACTGGTCGGCCGCAAGATCCTCGAAACGTATCCCACCGTGGCCGGGACCCCGCTGTGGGACGGCTACCTGGACACCCTGGCCACGGGAACGGTCTACGAGGGACTCCCGTTCACCTACGAGGAGGTCGCCGCCGGAGTCCCCCGCCACTCCGTCTACTCCGTGCGCGCCTCCCGGCTGGGGGAGCGGCTGGTGATCTCCTGGATCCGCCGTGACAGCAGCGACCAGGAGGACCGCAGGCTGGCCGACCTCCAGCGCCTGGGCAACCTCGGCTGGGCCAGCTGGAACCTCACCACCGACACCGTCCTCTGGTCCGACCAGGTCTACACCGCCTTCCGGCGCGATCCCGCCCTGGGCCCCATGCCCCTGGAGGAACTCCCCGCCCACGTGGTGCCGGACGACCTGCCGGGGCTCGGCCGGGCCGTCCGGCTGCTGCTCGAGGACGGCCAGGCCATCGACCAGACCTTCCGCATCACCACCGCCGAAGGGGTCCGCCACCTGAGGATCGTCGCCGAGGCCGGTACCGACACGGACGGCACACCGGTCGAGGTGCACGGCTTCGTCCAGGACGTCACCACGCTGCGCGACACCGAGATCGCCCTGCGCGAGAGCGAACGCGCGAACCTCGTCCAGCGCGGCATGCTCAGAGCCGAACGCTCCCTCGCCGCAAGGCTCCAGGAAACCCTGCTGCCCATCCCCGAGCAGTCCCTGGAACTCGCCGGGCTGCGCGTCGACGTCGCGTACCTGCCGGCCGAGGCCGGGGTGAACGTGGGTGGTGACTGGTACAGCGCCATCCCCCTCCCCGACGGCTGCGCCCTCTTCGTCATCGGGGACGTCGCCGGGCACGGCCTGGCCGCCGTCGGCACGATGGCCCAGCTCCGGTTCACCGCCAAGGGCATGGCGGTCACCGGCTCGGCGCTCCCCGACGTCCTGGGCCGGCTCAACGCCCTCCTGCTCCACACGGCCGCGGAACCGTCCGGGGCCGCCACCGCGACCATGGTGATGGCCCGTTACCAGCCGGACGGCCACCGCCTCAGCTGGGTACGGGCCGGAC
>NZ_JZWV01001197.1 GCF_000966975.1 Streptomyces katrae
CCGGACACCTCCCACCGCTGCTGGTCCGCCACGGCGAAGCGAGCTTCCTCCCCCAGCCCCAGGGGAGCCTGCTCGGAGCCACCGCCGGCGTGACCTACGGGCAGGAGGACATCGGCCTGCTGCCGGGCGACCACCTGCTGTTCTACACCGACGGCCTGGTCGAGGACCCGGGCGTGGACATCGAGGAAGGACTGGAGTCCCTCGCCGCGACCGCGGCCCGGCTCGTCCGGGAGGGCCGGGCCGACACCCTCGCGCGCACCCTCGCGGCGGGCCGCAAGCCCCACCGCGACGACATCTGCGTCCTGGACGTCCACCTGCCGCCGCAGCCGTGACGGCCTGAGGCCCGCCGCGGCGGTTGCTTCCCCGGGCCCGACACCCGAGGATGGCCGGATCGTGCGTACGCGCCGCGCCCAGGGGTACGAGACACCTGACATGGAGGGGGCCCGTACCGGGTGTCGAGGACAGGGAGAGCGGTGTGAGGAAGAGTGTGATCGCCAGGGTGATACCGGTGGCGCTGCTGGCAGGGCTGCTGCTGGCCCCGCTGCCGGCGAACGCGGCGGAGGCCCCCACGGCCCACCGGGCCGCCCCGGCCCGGAGCGCCGTGGCGGCCGGTGCCCAGGCCGGCGCCCTGGCCGGAACCGTCCGCGGGACGAGCGTGAACGCCTCCGCCCTGACGCAGGCGGCGGGCGTGTCCAAGGACAGCAAGAAGGACAGCAAGAAGAGCAAGTCCAAGAAAAAGAAGAAGGGCTTCCTCGGGAAGCTGGGCACCGCCGCGCTGATCGTGGGCGTCCTGGTCGTCCTGCTGATCGTGGCCGCGATCATCGCCGTCGTGGTGCTGGCCGCCCGTCGCCGCCGGCGCACCTGACGGTCCCCCCCGGGCGGTCCGGGGACGGGCGGCCGGGGTGCCGCCGTACGCCCGCGTAGGGTGGAGGCCGTCCTGCCGCCCACCCACGGGGAACCAACAGCACCATGGCGCACACCGGTCCGCAGTCCCTCGACCGCGCACTGGCCCTCGTCGACGCGGTGGCCGCGGCGCCCGGCCCGGTCAGCGCCAAGGCGCTGGCCCGCGCCGCGGGGTGCTCCCTGTCCACCGCCTACCACCTCCTGGGACCGCTCACCGAGCGCGGCTACCTGGTACGGACGGCCCGGGGGTACGCGCTCGGGCCGGAACTGCCCCGGCTGCACCGCAGCTTCCTGCACCAGCTGGCACCGGCCCCCGGGATGGGCGACCTGCTCGCCCGGCTGCGGCGGGCCACCGGCGGCGAGACCTACCACACGGCGTACCGGGGCGGGGTGATCACCGTGGTGGACACCACGGCTCCCGTGACGGACACCGCGAACCCGTTCGCGCCCGGCCGTGAGACCCGGGCCGACGCCACCGC
>NZ_JZWV01001198.1 GCF_000966975.1 Streptomyces katrae
GTGAGACCCGGGCCCACGCCACCGCCCACGGCAAGGCCCTGCTCGCCCGGCTGACCCCGCGGGCCCGGCGCCGCTACCTCGACGAGCACGGGATGGCCCGGCTGACCCCGGCGACCATCACGAGCGCGGAGGCGCTGGAGGCGGAGCTGCTGCGGGTGCGCGCGGCGGGTATCGCGGTGTCCGTGGGCGAGGCGGACCCGGCGTGGACCTGCCTGGGCGTCGCGCTGCCGCCGGCGGGGGAGGAACGGGACACCGTGCACGCGCTGTCGGTGTCGGTGCCCACGCAGGAGTTCCGCCGGCGCCCCGAAGCCATCCGCGCCGCCCTCGCGGAGGCGGCGTCGCTCCGGATCCGGTGAACCCCCGGCCGCCCGGTCCCCGGCCGGCCCGGATTCCGGCCCTGCCGGAATGGCGTGCGCCCGGCGTGCGCGGGACCCGTCCCACGTGCCAGGCTGGCCGCATGATCTTCATTGCCGTCAGGTTCGACGTCCGCCCGGAGCACAGCGACAACTGGCTCGCCCTCGTCGACGACTTCACCCGCGCCACCCGGTCCGAGCCGGGCAACCTCTTCTACGACTGGTCCCGCAGCGTGGACGACCCGAACAAGTACACCCTGCTGGAGGCGTTCACCGACGCCGAGGCCGGCGCCGCGCACGTGGCGTCGGAGCACTTCAAGGCCGGTATGGAGACGCTCGCCGGAGCCATCGCCACCACCCCGGAGATCATCCACGTCGAGGTCCCCGGCCAGGGCTGGAGCGCCATGGCCGAACTGTCGCCCCGCGACTGACCCCGAACCGGGCGCCGGGGGCGCGTTCCGGTACGGGATCGGGACGTTGTCGTCACGCCGCGGGGATGGACCCCGCGGCCCCCTGGCCGAAAACTGTCTGGGCAGGAAGAGGCTGACCCCAGGGGGGATTTCGAGCCATGAGCGACGGCAGAGGTGGACCGGACGTGCCCCGTCCGGAGAACGACGCGCCGGTCCCGTCCCACGGGACCACCCCGGACCCCGGCGGAGGCTTCACCGACCCGGCCCCGGGAAGGGAAGGCATCATCGTCCAGGGCGGCCGCACGCCCTCCGGCTCGAACGACCCGCGGGCGATCGGTCCGAAGCAGGATGACCCCCGGGCGATCGGTCCGAAACAGGATGACCCCCGGGCCATCGGCCCGAAGCAGGACGATCCCCGGGCGATCGGTCCGAAGCAGGACGATCCCCGGGCGATCGGTCCGAAGCAGGACGATCCCCGGGCGATCGGTCCGAAGCAGGACGATCCCCGGGCGATCGGTCCGAAGCAGGACGACCCCCGGGCCATCGGCCCCAAGCACGACGACCCCCACGCGGTCCGCGACGGCATCATCGTCCAGGGCGGCCGCACCGGGCACCCGGGCGGTAACGCGCGTCAGAAGCGGGCCAGGAAGACGAAGACCATGGCGCTGGTCATCGGCGGCGTCATGGTCCTGGCCGTGGGCGGGTTCCTCGTGGGCCGGCAACTGGGCCACGACCCGGCCACCCTCCAGCCGCAGGCGGTCGCGACACCCACCGCCGCCGTGTCCGGCGGCGCGCCCGCCCCTTCGGCCTCCTCCGACGGCGGCAGCCCGGCACCCCCCGCCACCCCCGGCGCCCCGGCCACGGAAGTGGCGTCCTCACCGACGCCCGCCGCCTCCGAGCCGCCCGCCCGCAACGGCAGCGGCCCCACCCCGGCCCGTTCCACCGC
>NZ_JZWV01001199.1 GCF_000966975.1 Streptomyces katrae
CCCCGGCCCGTTCCACCGCACCGGCGCCGCCGAAGCAGTCGAGCGCGCCCGCCCCGGCCCCCGCCCCGGCCCTGTCGCTGCGCCCGACCAGCGTCCGGGAGTTCTGCGCCAACGGTGAATGGCCGGGCACGCTGGTCGTGCGCAACAGCGGCGGCGGGAACCTGAAATGGTCGATCGGAACGCTGCCCGCCGGGGTCACCGCCGGCCCGGACAGCGGCTCCCTCGACGCCGGCGCCTCACAGGTGATCACACTGGGCGGCCGGACCGAACAGCAGCCCGCGGGCGGCCGGTTCACGATCGGCTTGTCCAGCAACGGCGGCAGCGGCCAGGTCACGGTCACCTGCGCCTGACCGAAGGAGCACGCACGGCACGAGCGCCGGCGTTCCCGCCCGCCCGGCGGGGACACCGGCCCCTCAGGCCTCCACGGGCACGGTCGTCCGCCAGATCGTCGCCCGGGCCGTGGCGAGGTCCACCCGGGGGCCACCGCGCACCAGCCGGACACCCAGCCCGTCGCACAGGGCCGGCACCAGCGTGCCGGCCCCCGCCACGTCGCAGTCGCGGAACTACCCGTACGCGATGCCCCGTTCCACCGACCGCCGACCCACGCGTGCACCGACCCCGAGGGCCGCACCTTCCTGCTGCGCCGCGAACCGGCCCCGGCCAGGGGGTGGTGTGAAGCAGTGAATCACTGCTTCAATCCTTCCCATGCCCTACCGCCGCCCGCCCGCCGTCCAGGCCCGGCTCGACGCCCGTCGGGACCGGGTGCTGGAAGCCGCCGTCCGCCTGCTGTCGAGGGAGGGGTACGCCGGCTGCTCCGTCGCCGCCATCGCCGCCGAGGCCGGCATCTCCACCGGGAGCGTCTACCAGTCGTTCTCCGGCAAGTCCGAGCTCGCCGCCGCCCTCTTCCGGACCCTCGTGGCCCGCGAGGTGGCGGCGGTCACCGCCGCCGCGGACCGTCCCGGGACCGCCGCGGAGCGGGTGGCCGGGGCCGTCGAGACCTTCGCCTCGCGGGCGCTCCAGGCGCCCCGGCGGGCCTTCGCCCTGCTCGCGGAGCCGGCCGACCCGGCCGTCGACACCGAACGCCTCGTCTTCCGGCGGGCGTTCCGCGACGTGTTCGCGG
>NZ_JZWV01001200.1 GCF_000966975.1 Streptomyces katrae
CGCCGCCGGCGCCGCCGCCGGCGAACTCCCGCCGCAGGCACCCGAGCTGACCGCCGCCGCGCTGGTCGGCGCCATCGCCGAAGCGCTCGTCGGACCGCTCGCCGACGGCGACGCGGCACCGGGCGAGATCATCCCCGGCCTGATCACGTTCACCCTGCGCGCCCTTGGAGGACACGATGCCGCAGACGCATGAGGTCACCAACCAGGTACCGCCGCACCACGGTTACGACGCCGCCGCCGACCCGGCCCTGCTGGAGGCCCTCGCCCGCGAGGGCGCCGGGTGGGCCGCGCCCGAACTGCACCGCCTCGGCGTCCTCGCCGGGTCCGAGCAGGCCGCCGAGTGGGGGAGGCTGGCCAACGAGAACGAGCCGGTCCTGCACACCCACGACCGCTACGGCCACCGTATCGACGAGGTCGAGTTCCACCCGTACTGGCACGCGCTGATGGACACGGCCGTCTCGCACGGCCTGCACGCGGCCCCCTGGGCGCAGCACGAGCCGGGCGCGCACGTCGCCCGCGCGGCCAAGTTCATCGTCTGGAGCCAGGTCGAGGCGGGCCACACCTGCCCGGTGTCCATGACCTACGCCGCCGTCCCGGCGCTGCGGGCCGCGCCGGCCCTGGCCGAGTGGCTGGAGCCGCTGCTCGCGTCCCGCACGTACGACTTCGGACTGCGCCGGCCCGACACCAAGCGCGGGCTGATCGCCGGCATGTCGATGACGGAGAAGCAGGGCGGGTCGGACGTCCGCACCAACACCACGACCGCGGTCCCCGCCGGGGACGGAACGTACCGGCTGACCGGGCACAAGTGGTTCACCTCGGCGCCCATGTCGGACGTCTTCCTGACCCTGGCGCAGGCACCGGGGGGCCTGTCCTGTTTCCTGCTGCCCCGGGTCCTGCCCGACGGCACCCGCAACCGGCTGCTGCTCCAGCGCCTCAAGGACAAGCTGGGCAACCGTTCCAACGCCTCCTCGGAGATCGAGTACGACGGTGCGTCCGGCTGGCTGGTGGGGGAGGAGGGCCGGGGGGTCGCGACCATCATCGAGATGGTCAACACGACCCGCCTCGACTGCGTCCTGGGCGGTGCCTCCGGCATGCGGCTCGGCCTGGTCCGGGCGGTCCACCACGCCACCCACCGGCGGGCGTTCGGCAAGGCCCTGATCGACCAGCCCCTGATGCGCAACGTCCTGGCCGACCTGGCGCTGGAGTCCGAGGCCGCGACGGCCGTCGCCATGCGCCTGGCGGGGGCCACCGACCGGGTCGCCCGCGGGGACTCGGACGAGGCGCTGCTGCGCCGGCTGGGTCTGGCCGTCACCAAGTACTGGGTGTGCAAGCGTGCTCCCGGCCACGCCGCCGAAGCCCTGGAGTGCTTCGGCGGCAACGGCTACGTGGAGGACTCGGGCATGCCCCGCCTCTACCGGGAGGCGCCGCTGTCGTCCATCTGGGAGGGCTCGGGCAACGTCGCGGCCCTGGACGCGCTACGGGCGATGGGCCGTCAGCCGGAGACCGTCGAGGCCTTCTTCGCCGAGGTGGGCCGGGCCGCGGGCGCCGACCGGCACCTGGACGCGGCCGTGGCCGGACTGCGCAAGCAACTCGCCGACCCCGCCGAGGCCGAATACCGGGCCCGGCAGCTCACCGAGACCATGGCCCTGGCCTTCCAGGCCTCGCTCCTGGTGCGCCACGCCCCGGCGGCCGTCGCCGACGCCTTCTGCGCGACCCGGCTGGGCGGCGAGCACGGCGGGGCGTACGGGACCCTGCCGACCGGCGTGGACACCGGCGCCGTCCTCGCCCGCGCCGTGACCTCCGCCGGCTGAGCCGGGACCCCGGCCGTCCCCTTACGGGTGCCAGACCTCCTTGATGGAGTCGATCTTGCCCTCGCCGTCGACCGTGATGTCGTAGATGTTCCCGGAACAGCTGTACGGGGCCTTCACGGCGGAGGGGTTGGTCATGCAGTCGCCCGCGTGCATCCACAGCTCCCCGACGGGGACCGTCTTGGTGGAACCGGAACCGGTGGCCAGCTCGGCCTTCACCTCGCCGGTGGCGAAGAGGTAGTACTTCGCCTCGCCCTTGCCGTGGTAGATCCAGTCGTTGGGCGTACAGGTGGGCTGGGCGTCCTTCGCGGACATCGAGCCCTTGGACGGCGGCGCGACGGGCTCGACCATCTTGTGCCCGGCCGGCAGCTTCGGCGGCTGCCCGCAGCCGCCGGCGGGGGCGGCGGCCCCCGCGGAGGCTCCGCCGGCCGGAGCCTTGGCGGAGGGCGGGGCGGCGGACGGCTTCGCGGCGGCGGACGCGCCGGCGGACGCGCCGGCCCCGGACGCCCCTCCGGTGC
>NZ_JZWV01001201.1 GCF_000966975.1 Streptomyces katrae
GTGTCGTCGGGGCCGCAGGCCGCGACCGAGCCGAGTGCCGCGACCAGCGCGAACGTTCCGATGATGCGTCGAGTCGACTGCACGTCAATTCCCCCGAGGTGGCTCAAAGATGTGTGGTCACATCCGATCGGTGATGTGTTCTACACGAGACGCGCCACAAGATCCAATCTTCTCCGTCTGCAACCGGAACACCCGTACGGGGCGTCTGTGCCCCTGATGATCCGAAGAAGTCCGGGACCGGGCCGACGTCCCGTGCCGCCGGGGGGGGCGCGACGGTGGGCGGGCGGTCGCGACGGCAGGCGTCCGGTGGTGCAATGGCTGTGAGGGGGGTATCCGCCGACCCCGTAGGTGATGCCGTGAGTGAAGAAGCCGACACGCGAGAGCCGATCGAGGAGATGGGACCCATCGACTACCTCGTGGTGGAGTTCCCCGGCAACCGGATGACCGGTGAGGGCTTCCCCCTGCTCGTCGACCTGGTGGACCGGGGCCTCATCCGCATCCTCGACCTCGTCTTCATCAGGAAGGACCAGGACGGCTCGGTGGCCGCGCTGGAGATCGCGGACCTCGACGCCGACGGGGAGCTCGACCTCGCCGTCTTCGAGGGTGCCTCGTCGGGTCTCCTGGGCCAGGACGACCTGGA
>NZ_JZWV01001202.1 GCF_000966975.1 Streptomyces katrae
CTGGGCCAGGACGACCTGGAGGAGGCCGCCAACGCCATCGAGCCCGGCAGCTCCGCCGGACTGCTGGTCTACGAGAACGTCTGGGCGGCGCCGCTCGCCGCCGCACTGCGCCGCGGCGGGGGGCAGCTGGTCGCCTCGGGACGCATCCCCGTCCAGGCGATCCTCGCCTCGCTGGAAGCGGCCGAGGCCGCCTCCTGAGCGCACCGGACACCCACCGACAGCCGACCACACCCCGCCGCCGTCCCCGGGCGGGCGGGAGAGACATCGAAGGACCACCATGCCAGGACTTCTCCGCGGCGTAGCCCGCACCGCCGTGGTCGCGGGAACCGCGACCGCGGTCTCGAAC
>NZ_JZWV01001203.1 GCF_000966975.1 Streptomyces katrae
CGCGGCGCCCGCCTCCGACCGCTCGAACATGCTGGACGAGCTGAAGCAGCTCGGCGAACTCAAGGAGCAGGGCGTGCTCACGGAGGCCGAGTTCGAGGAGCAGAAGCGCAGGATCCTCGGCTGACGCCGCCGCGCGCCGACGCTCCCGGCGGCGCTCCGGCCGGCGGGTGAGGTGCGCGTCCGGTTGCGGGGACATGCTGGGACCACGACCCGTCCCCGCGGAGAGGTGATCGACCATGTGCAGGTGGCTGGCCTATTCGGGAACGCCCGTGCTCCTCGACACCATCCTCTACAAACCCGCGCACTCGCTGATCGACCAGAGCCTGCACGCGCGCATGGGCGTCGAGACGACCAACGGCGACGGCTTCGGAATCGGCTGGTACACGCAGACGTCCGGCATCGACACCCCCGCGGTGATGCGGGACGTGGGCCCCGCGTGGAACAACCGGAACCTGCGGGAGATCGCCCAGCACGTCACGTCCCCGCTCTTCTTCGCCCACATCAGGGCGTCGACGGGCACGGCCGTGCAGCAGACGAACTGCCACCCCTTCCGCCACGGCCGCTGGCTGTGGATGCACAACGGCTCCATCGCCGGCTTCCACGAGATGCGCAGGGAGCTCTGCGTGGCCGTCGAACCCTCCCTCTTCCCGGGCATGGAGGGGACCACGGACTCCGAGGTGATGTTCTACCTGGCCCTGACCCTGGGGCTGGAGGAGGACCCCCCGGGGGCGGTCGCCCGGATGGTGGGCCTGGTGGAGCGCACCGGCCGCGCGCACGGGGTGGAGAACCCGATGCAGATGACGGTCGCCGTCACGGACGGGGAGTCGCTGTGGGCGTTCCGCTACGCCAGCGGGGGCGGCGCCCGGTCGCTCTACTACAGCACCCGGGTGGACTCCCTGCGCGCGCTGCACCCGGACGTGTCCTTCCTCCAGGAGCTGTCCGACGAGACCCGGCTCGTGGTGTCGGAGCCGCTGGGGGACCTGCCCGGGGCCTGGAACGAGGTGCCCGAGCACAGCTACGGCGTGGTGCGCCCGGGCGACGACCACCTCCGGCCGTTCGTCCCGGCCGCCTGAGGCCCGCCGCTCCCGGCCCTCCCGTCCCGGGCGGCCGGGCGGGTGACGGCCGGGCCGGCTCCGGCGTGTGCGGCCCCGTGCGGGGGGCGGGCCGTGCGACGCTCCGTGGCCTCTGCCAGCTCACCGTCGGGAGTCGTCCGTGCTGGAACGCCAACAGCTCAAGGACCGTACGCGGGTCACCTTCGTCCTCCCTGAGGGTGCCCCGGAGGGGCCGGTCAGCGTGGTGGGGGACTTCAACCAGTGGGACCCCTCCGCGCACCCCCTCACCCCCCGCGGTGACGGCACCCGCGCCGTGACCGTGGCCCTGCCCGCCCGCGGCAGCCACTCCTTCCGCTACCTGGCCGCGGGCGACTACTGGTTCGACGACGAGCAGGCGGACGGCCACGACGGCGCCAACGGCCGGCTCCACACCTGACCGGCGAGCGGACGGACCCGGGCGGGCCGCGGCCACCGGAGGCCGGGGCCGCGCGCGGACCGGGGGAGAGTGCGGGTGCGATGAAGCTGACGCTGGTGTCGATGCCTGAATTCCGCGTCTCCCGCCCCGATCCGGCGGAGGTACGGGCCCGGCTGGCGTCGGACCGCTTCCTGCTCGTCGACGTGGAGCTTCCGGAGGAGGGGCTCGCGGGGGAGGCGCCGCAGGAGGCGCCGGCGGAAGAGGAGTCGGTCGCCGACGCACTGGGCCTGGACTTCGACGGACTGGACTGGTTCGGCCGGGCGCAGGAGCAGCCGCGCGCCGAGTACCTGGGCGACTGGTCCGGGGTCGTCGCACCGGTGGTCCGCGGGGACCGGATCACCCACGTCCACGTGCTGGTGACCGAACGCTTCCTGATCCTGGTGCGCCGGGGCCAGGGCGATCACGTGCGGGGCTTCCTGGAGAGGCTGTCGCGGCAGGATGCGGACGACACCGTGGCCGTGCTCTTCTTCCTGCTCGGCGAGACGCTGGGCACCTTCCGCCGGGCCGCCGTGCAGGCCCTGCTGGAGGCCGAGGCGATCGAGGACGACATGTTCGACGAGCGCCGCCCCGAACAGCTCTACCGGCTGACGCTGCTGCGCCGGCGCTCCGCGCAGCTGCACCACTTCCTCCGGCCCTTCCTGGACGTGACCGACGAGGTCCTCACCCGGCGGATGCTGAGTCCCGCCTTCCCGGAGGGGCGGCGACGGCTCGCGCAGGAGTTCCAGACCAGAGGGCGACTGGTGCTCGCGGACATCGAGTCCCTCAAGG
>NZ_JZWV01001205.1 GCF_000966975.1 Streptomyces katrae
CGGCCGCCGGACCGGGGTCAGAGGCCCCGGCGCCGGCGTGCCCGCCGGACAGCGGCGGCGGCGCCCAGCAGGGCCACCGTCGCGCCGGCGGCTCCGGCGGCCGTGGCGGCGTCCTTGCGGCCCAGGCGGCGGCCCGCGACGGTGTGCCGGCCCGCCACCTCCTGGAGGAGCTCGGCCAGCACCTCCTCGTTGGTCCAGCGGGGCCGCCAGCCGGCCGCGTGCAGCCCGCTGACGCTGACCACCCAGGGGTGCATCGTGTACGCCAGGTCCCCGGCCGGGGAGGGGGTCAGGCCGATCCGGTGCAGCCGGGCCGCGGCGCCCAGGGCGACCGCGGAGGGCAGCTCCATGCGGCGGATGCCGCTGAGCTCCTCGACCTCCTCCTGTTCCAGCCAGCCCTCGCAGCCGACGGCCAGCTCGCCCTCGACCTTCTCCAGGGCGGCGTACTCCAGGGCGCTGACCAGGTCCTCGACGTGGCAGAACTGCCAGGTCGGCCGGGAGCCCGCGACCACGAGCAGGCGCGGGGACTCGAAGTACCGGGTCAGGGCGGTGTCCGTGCCGCCGACCAGCACGGCCGGGCGGAGCACGGTCACGTTCAGGCCGGGGTGGGCGCGGGGGGCCCGGCGGCCCAGGCGCTCGATCTCCAGCAGGTCGCCGACGCCGGTGGCCTCGGCGGTGGCGCGCAGCTCGGAGTCCTCCGAGAGCGGGATGTCGTTGTCGGGCAGGGCCCCGTAGACCATGGCGGAGGTGCACAGCACGACCCGGTGCACCCCGGCCGCCGCGGCGGCGGTGAGCACGGTCTGCGTGCCGCGCACGTTGTACGCCGTACGGGCCGCGGGGTCGGTCTCCAGGTCGAGGTCGAGGGCGAGGTGCACGACCACGTCCGCGCCGCGCAGCCGGTCGGCGATGGCGGGGTCGCGGACGTCCAGGACGTGCCACTGGGCGTCGGCGCAGTCCCCGCGCCGCTCGTCGATGGCGATGACCTGCTTGACCTCGTCGGATTCGGCGAGGCGGCGCACGAGCGCGGCGCCGACGCCGGAGGCGGCCCCGGTGACCGCGATCACGGGGCTGCGGCGGCGGGGGACGGCTTCGTTTCGCGGCTGGCGAACGCCGGGGGCGCTGTCGCCGTGCTCAGGGCGGTTTTCGGCGTCGTGCGGCGCGCGAGCCTGCGGATCTGGGGAACTCACCGGGCGTCTCCAGCGGTTGTCTTCAGTGGGGACGCGCCGTGACGCGTACCCACCAGGTGATGTCCATCCTGCCGCAGCCCAGGAGTCGGCGGAGCACCGAGCCCGGAAGCGGGAGTGGTGTCTACGCTGGGTGGTGTTGTCGGACCATTGCCCGTCGGCACCCGCCGGCGGCCCTACGAGCCGAGGAAACCCGTGAGCGACACCCCATTCGGATTCGGCCTTCCGCCGGAGGAGCCGGAGGACGGCGACAAGGGCAAGAAGGGGGGCCAGGGCGGCCCCGCGAATCCGTTCGGGTTCGGCCCGGGCGGCCTCCCCGGCGGACTTCCGGGCGGTGCGGACAATCCGTTCGCCGCGATGTTCGGTTCGATGAACCCCAACGACCTCGGTGCCGCCTTCCAGCAGCTGGGCCAGATGCTGAGCTACGAGGGCGGTCCCGTGAACTGGGACATGGCCAAGGACATCGCCCGCCAGACCGTCGCCCAGGGCACGGCGGACGGCGTGAAGGACGCCAGCGTCGGCATCGCCGAGAAGTCTGCGGTGGAGGAGGCGGTGCGCCTGGCCGACCTGTGGCTGGACGGTGTGACCTCCCTGCCGTCGGGCGCCAACGCGGCCGTCGCGTGGAGCCGCGCCGAGTGGGTCGAGGCGACCCTCCCGGTGTGGAAGGAGCTGGTGGACCCGGTCGCCGAGCGCGTCGGCGCGGCCATGGGCAGCGTGCTGCCCGAGGAGATGCAGGCCATGGCGGGCCCGCTGCTGGGCATGATGCGCTCCATGGGCGGGGCCATGTTCGGCCAGCAGATCGGCCAGGCCTTGGGCGTCCTCGCGGGCGAGGTCGTCGGCTCCACGGACATCGGGCTGCCGCTGGGCCCGGCCGGGCGGGCGGCGCTGCTGCCGCTGAACATCGAGAGCTTCGGCAAGGACCTGAGCGTCCCCTCCGACGAGGTGCGGCTGTACCTGGCCCTGCGCGAGGCGGCGCACGCCCGTCTCTTCGCGCACGTGCCGTGGCTGCGCTCGCACCTGTTCGGCGCCGTCGAGGGCTACGCGCGGGGCATCAAGGTGGACACCTCGAAGCTGGAGGACGTGGTCGGCCAGCTCGACCCGTCGAACCCGGAGCAGCTGCAGGAAGCGCTGCAGGGCGGTATGTTCCAGCCGCAGGACACCCCGGAGCAGAAGGCCGCCCTGGCCCGGCTGGAGACGGCGCTCGCGCTGGTCGAGGGCTGGGTGGACGCCGTGGTGCACGAGGCGGCCAAGCCCCGGCTGACCTCGGCCGACGCCATGCGCGAGACGATGCGCCGCCGGCGTGCCTCGGGCGGTCCGGCGGAGCAGACCTTCGCCACCCTGATCGGGCTGGAGCTGCGGCCGCGCCGGCTGCGCGACGCCTCCCGGCTGTGGGCCTCGCTCACGGACGCGCGCGGCGTGGACGGCCGCGACGGCCTGTGGGAGCACCCCGACATGCTGCCGACGGCTTCGGACCTGGACGACCCGGACGGATTCGTGCACCGCGAGCAGCTGGACTTCTCGGAGATCGACAAGATGCTCGGCGAGGCCGCCGAGAAGCGCGACCAGGGCGAGGGTGACGAGAAGAAGTGAGCCTGTACGAGGACGCCGTCCTGGTCCTGAAGGACTACGAGGGCCGGGACGAGCAGCAGCGCGGCCTGCGGGACGTCTACCTGGAGCACCTGGCGGAGCACCCGGACGGGATGTACAAGCCCTGCCAGGCCGGCCATGTGACGGGCAGCGCGCTGGTGATCGACCCGGTGGGCGGCCGCGTGCTGCTGACCCTGCACAAGAAGCTCGGCCTGTGGCTGCAGATGGGCGGGCACTGCGAGCCCGGTGACAGCACGCTGGCGGGCGCTGCGCTGCGCGAGGCGGTCGAGGAGTCGGGGATCCCCTCCGGGCTGACGCTGCTGGAGGGCGGGCCGGTGCGGCTGGACAAGCACCCGATCCCAGCGCCGTGCAACTGGCACCTGGACGTGCAGTACGCGGCGCTGGCCCGGGCCGGTGCGACGGCGGAGATCAGCGACGAGTCGCTGGACCTGCGCTGGTTCCCGTACGCGGAGGTCGCCGCGGTGGCCGACACCTCGGTGGTGCGGCTGGTGGAGGCGACCCTGGCGCGGCTGGGCGCGTAAGGGCATGAGGAAGGGGCGGGTCCCGCGGGAATCCCGCGGGGTCCGCCCCTTCTCCGTACCGGCCCGGTGGGCCCGCCGGGTCAGTTCCAGACGTTGTTCTGGTTCTGGGCGTGCACCCCGTGCTGGCCCATGCCGTACTGGGCGGCGATGCCCTGGCCCAGCTGGGCGTTCTGCGGCGGCAGCACCTCGCTGGGCTGCACCAGGGCGAAGCCGGTGCCGAGGAAGCTGAGCTCCCAGCCCTCGCCGGTGTTGCCGCGGCGCCGCCAGACGCCGCTGGAGTGCGTCTGGGCCTGCATCTGGACGCGCAGCGAGGTGGACCAGGCGACGATGGCGTCCGCGTCGACGTTGACGTACTTGTCCGGGGTGACCTGCATCATCAGCGGCTGTCCGGAGGTCATCAGGGCGACCTTGCCGCGGCCGGTGATGTTGAGCTGGTACTTGCCCGAGCCGGAGATCCCGTACTGGCTGTCCACCGCGATGACCTCGGTGTGCAGGGTGGAGTCCATGGCCAGGACGTAGCTGCTGTCGACGGTCAGGCCCTCGTGGTCGACGTCGAGGACGTGGACGTGCTGGGCGAGGTTGGCGAAGTAGACGGTGCCCTGCCCGGAGCAGCGCATCAGGTCGAGGCCCTCGCCGGTGCGCAGGCGCGCGCCGCGCTGGTTGCTGCTCTGGTACTCGCCGTCGAAGTCGACGATGCCCTGGTAGGCGACCATCGAGCCCTTGCGGGCGAGGACGTCGTCGGAGCCAGCCAGGGTGACCCGCAGCAGCTGCGGGTTCTGGACGGCGTACCGCTCCTGGGACTGCTGCTCGGCGTGGCCGAAAAGTGAGCTCTGCATGGTGTGTCCGCTCCCCCTCAGCCCCGGGTCCGGAGCCGGTCGGTGCTGTCCTCGCTGGGCTGTACGACGACGATGCCCTGGCCGGAGAAGGCCATCTGGTAGGCCTCCCCGCTGCCCCGGCCGATCAGGGACGAGGCCTTGAAGCTGCTCTTGCCCTTGACCTTGAGGTTCGGGGACCAGGCGACGAGCGCGTCGGGGTCGACGAACGTCTCGTCCTCGCCGCGCCCGCAGTCGACCACGATCGGGGTGCCGCGCGAGGTGATGGCGACCCAGCCGGTGCCGGAGACCTGCACGTTGAACAGGCCCTGGCCGGCGAACTTCGCCATGCCCTTGACCCGCTCCACGCCCCACTGGAGGTGGGCGTCGAAGGCGAGCAGGTTGGTGCCGTTGACGGAGAGGGCGTCGTTGTTGAGATTGATGCAGACGACGTTCGCGCCGTAGTCGGCGAGGTAGAGCAGGCCGTCGCCACTGCACTTCATCAGCGGGGCGCCCTCGCCCGTGAGCCACTGGGAGGCCCTCTGGCGCAGGGCCGGCGGGTTGGGCTCGTACTGGACGAAGCCCTCGTAGGCGACCATCGACCCGGTGCGGGCGAAGAGGTCCTGGCCGCTCTGCATGGCGACCTTGAGCATGGCCGAACCGTGGTTCTCCATACGGGCCGTGACCGGGGTCGGGGCGTAGCCCGCGAGCTGCTGGTTCATCGGGTTCATGGCATTCATGTGGGGCTCCCTCAGACCTCGTACGGCTGGACGACGATGAAGTTCCCGGGGGCGCCGCGGAACTGGAGGTTCACGGTTTCCCCGCTGTGGCCCGGGTAGGCGTTGCGGCGCAGCCGGACCTGGCTGGAAACGATCACCTGGGAGGCTG
This sequence comes from Streptomyces katrae, assembly GCF_000966975.1. Classification (GTDB taxonomy): domain Bacteria; phylum Actinomycetota; class Actinomycetes; order Streptomycetales; family Streptomycetaceae; genus Streptomyces; species Streptomyces katrae. The sequence goes on from NZ_JZWV01001205.1 coordinate 5,011, forward strand.
CCGACCAGGCCACGATGGCGTTGCTGTCGGCGAAGGTGGTCGGGGTGACGGGCAGGACGACGGGGGTGCCGTGCGTCTTGACGACGACGGTGCCGGTGCCCTGGAAGAGCATGGTGAACAGGGCTCCGCCGGGGATGCCGTGGCCCTCGATGCGGCGCACCTCGTGCTGGAGGGACTCGTCGAAGGCCAGGACGCTCTCGGAGTTGACGCAGATGCCGTCACCCTGGAGCTCGATGGCGTGCAGGTGGGCGCCGTTCTCCGCGAGGAAGAGCTGACCGCGGCCGGTGCAGCGCATCAGCTGCATCTCCTGGCCGGTGGCGTTGCCGACGATGCGGCCGGCGAAGCCCGCGCCCTTGTAGCTGAAGTCGACCTTGCCCTGGTAGAGGACCATGCTGCCCTGGCGGGCGAGGACGGGCTGGCCGCCGCCGGCCGCGAGGTCGACCCGCATGAGCTGCTGGTTCTGGGCGGTCCAGCGGGCGCCCGTGGGGGCCTCCTTGTACAGCTGGAGCGCGGAGGCGAGGCCCGGTCCGGCCTGCGGGGCCGCCTGGCCGTAGGGGGCCGGGGGCTGCTGACCGTACGGGGCCTGCTGGCCGTAGGGGGGCTGCTGGCCGTACGGGGGCTGGCCGGGCTGCTGGTAGCCGCCCTGCTGCTGGGGGTAGCCCTGCTGCTGGGGAGGGACCTGGCCGCCGTAGGAGGGCTGGGGCGGCTGGCCGTAGGGGGCGGGGGC
>NZ_JZWV01001206.1 GCF_000966975.1 Streptomyces katrae
GTGGACCCCGCTGCTGCGCCTGGACCGCGGCACGGCCGGGCGACTGCACGCGGCGGCCCTGGAGCATCCCGGTTGGGTGCGGGTGCTCGACTTCCTGACCCACGTGGTGTGGGACCCGGTGACGATGCGACTGCTCGTGGCGGCCCTGGTGGTGTGGCTCCTGGTCCGGCGCGCGCTGCGGCTGGCGCTGTGGGCCGCCGTCACGGCAACGGCGAGCGGACTGCTGGGCCTGCTCGTGAAGGCCCTCGTGGCACGGGCCCGGCCGCACCTGCCCGACCCGGTCTCCCAGGCGCCCGGCTTCTCCTTCCCCTCCGGACACGCCATGACGGCCACCACCTCCTGCGCCGTCCTGCTGCTGGTGCTGCTGCCGCTGGTGCCCCGCCGGTGGCGCCCGCTGCCGTGGGCACTGGCGGCGGTGTCGGTGGTGGGCGTCGGCTACACGCGGGTGGCGCTCGGTGTGCACTGGCTGAGCGACGTGGTGGCCGGCTGGTTCCTCGGCCTGGCCGTCGTGACGGCGACGACCCTGGCGTTCGAGGCCTGGCGGGTGGACGTCGGCCGGGCCCCCACCACGCCCGCGCAGGGACTGGAGCCCGAGATCCGCTCCGAGCACCCCGAGCCGCCGGTGGGCACCCCGGAGCGCTCCTGAACGCCCCCGGCCCCCGCCGGCCCCGCCCGGCGCCCGACGCGGGACGAGGTCAGTCCCGGTCGCTGGCCAGCGTCTCCTTGACCTTGGCGATGGCGAAGCCCCACCCCTGCCCCACGGTGGGTTTGGCGGGCACGGCGATCTCGCGGGGGTTGGTCAGCACGTCGAGCAGGACCGGTCCCGGCGCCTCCAGCGCCTGGCGCACCGCGTCGTCCAGGGCGTCCGGGTCGGTGACGCGGATGCCGGTCAGGCCGAGAGCGGTGGCGACGGCGGCGAAGTCGGGGTTGTCGAGTTCCGTGCCGAACTCCGGCAGTCCAGCCTGCTCCTGTTCCAGCTTGACCATCCCCAGGCGCCGGTTGTCGAACAGGACGAGCTTGACCGGCAGCCGGTACGTCTTGATCGTCATCAGGTCCCCGAGCAGCATGCTCAGCCCGCCGTCCCCGCAGAACGCGATCACCTGCCGGTCGGGGTCCCACAGCTGGGCGCCGAGCGCCTGCGGCATGGCGTTCGCCATCGACCCGAGGTTGTAGGAGCCGAGCAGCCGCCGCGTCCCGCGCAGGGTGACGAAGCGGGAGAGCCATACGGTGGCCATGCCGGTGTCGGAGGTGAAGACCGCGTCGTCCGCGGCGTGCCGGTCCACGGCCAGGGCCAGGGCCTCGGGGCGGACGTCGTGGTCCCGGTTGTCCACCAGGGCGCGCAGCCGGCCCGTCCAACGGCGGTCGTGGCGGGGGTCGGCGAGCCTGTGCTGGTCCTCGGTCCAGGAATCGAAGCGGGAGCGGGCGTCGTCGAGGTGGGAGCGGTCGGTCGTGGCCTCCAGCCGCGGGAGCAGGGCGCGCAGGGTGGCCCCCACGTCCCCGGCGAGCGGGGCGTCCACCGGGATCCGGCGGCCCAGGTGTTCGGCCCGGGTGTCGATCTGGACGACCTTGCAGCCCGAGGGGTACCAGTCGCGGTAGGGGAAGTCGGTGCCCAGCATGACCAGGGTGTCGCAGCCGTCGAGGGCGTGCGACGCCGCGGGGTTGCCGATCAGCCCGGTCTGACCCACCTGGTACGGGTTGTCGTGCTCGAAGCCCTCCTTGGCCTTCAGGGTGAGCACCATGGGCGCGGCGAGGAGTTCCGCCAGCCGCAGGACCTCTTCGCGGGCCTCCCGCGCTCCGCGGCCGACCAGCAGCGTGGTCCTGGAGCCGGCGTTGACGAGCCGCGCGGCCTCCGCGAGCGCCGGATCGTCGGGCCGGGTCACCGGCCGGTCCGGGGCGAGCCGCACCGAACGGTCCTCCTCGATCTCCTGCTCCCCGAGGTCGCCGGGGACGGTCAGGACCGCCACGCCGCCCTGCGTCACCGCCGCCCGGACCGCGGACTCCAGCATCCGGGGCATCTGCTGGGGCGAGGTCACCGTCGCCCGGTACACGGCGACGTCGCGGAACAGCTGGTCGTTGTCGACCTCCTGGAAGTAGTCGGTGCCCAACTCCGCGAGCGGTACCTGGCCGCAGACGGCGAGGACGGGCGCGTGGCTCTTGGCCGCGTCGTAGAGGCCGTTGAGGAGGTGGACGGAGCCGGGGCCGACGGTGCCCATGCACACGCCGAGCCGGCCGGAGAGCTGTGCCTGCGCGCCGGCCGCGAAGGCGGCCGCCTCCTCGTGGCGGCAGCCGATCCACTCGATGCCGTCGGTGGTGCGGATGGCGTCAGTGAGGGGGTTGAGGGCGTCGCCGACGACTCCGAAGACGTGGCGGACGTCGAGCTCCTTGAGGGCGTCGACGATGGCGCGGGCAACGGTACGTGTCATGGGGCAGTCCTGTGGGTCGTGGGGTGACGGGTGAAAGGGGAACGAGGTGGGGTGCGTCGGGGCGAGGTGCCGGGCCGGGCCGGGCCGGGACGGCGGTCACCCGCCGAAGCGGTCCGGGTCGGCCGCGGCCCACTCCTGCGCCCAGGTGCGGGGCGCCCCGTCGTGGTCGTGCGCGGCCTACTCGGCGAACTGCCGCTCGTCGAAGCGCCCGTCCTCGGTGCGGCAGCCGAAGTGGCCCGTACCGGTCTCCCGGACCAGGTCGCCGCCGGGCCGCGGACGGTACTCGGACCGGCCTCCCGCGCCGGTGTCGTGGACGAAACCACCGTGCCGGGCCGGGCCCTGGTGTCGAGTGCCGTGACGGCCTGGGACGACAGCGAGCCGGAGCTCATGGCGGAGACGTTGAGCAGGACCATGTCGTAGGGGCGGGTGCGGTCGGGGCCGCCGATCCTGATCCGCGGCGCCTCCTCGGGGACCGGCCGCGGGGCCATGGACAGGACGAGGTACTCGGCGCCCGGCCGGTAGAGGTCGCGTTCGGTGCCGAAGGGTTCTTCCGCGTCGGTCCCCTTGGCGCGTGCGTTGATGATGCCGCAGGACCGGTACTGCTGGAGTTCGATCCGCACGGCCGCCAGGGCGAACGGCAGATGGCCGAGGACCGGGTGGTTGCGCAGCACGGAGTTCCGGCGCCGGCGCCCGTCCCGGAACCCCGGGGCCGATGGGCCGGCCATCGGGACGGCCAGGACCCGCCCCCACGCGGAGAACACCACCACCGCACCGGCGGCGCCGGCCGCGAGCGCGCCGGGCGGCGCGTACGTCATCGCCTTGAGCTTCGTCATCACACCGCGCGCATGCCCGGACGGCCTGCGCGCATGCGGTCCGCCCCGCGCACGGTCCGCATCGCACGCGCCCGTCCGCCCGCGCCCGCCCCTGGGCGTGTCGTCCAGGACGGAGCCGGGCGATGGTCCCGGTGCGCGACATCGGGCGCGCCGAGGCCTGGTACGAACTGTTCCTGGGCTGCCCGGCCGTGCGTCGTCCACGGAAACTCCGCGCTGCGACCGAACCACACGGTACTCGGCACGGTCGGCGCCGAGGGCCTGACGACACTCGACAAGGTCGCCGCCGGTATCGCGTCGACCGCGGAGGACCCGGCCCCGGTCGACGGCACGCCCGTACTGCGGACCGAGTCGCGTTGCGTCCGGCCGGCCTGACAGTACTGGCCTGCCGGCGAGGAACCACACCCCCAACCTCCACGTGCCGCCGACCGCTTCCGCGCCATGGGTTCCGTCCCTCGCACGGTCCTGACCAAGGTCGTCGCCACAGGGGCTGTACCCGTGCCTGACAGGGAGGCCTGGAGGGGGGCTACTTGCGCCCGGGCGTGGCGTGAGCACAATCGGCGCGTGCAGATCTTGTCGTTTCCCGAAGCAGCCACTCCCGCCGACCTGCGCGTCCAGGTGCGGCGGATCCAAGAGCAGGCCTGGCCCTCCGCGCACCCGTCGGACGCCGCCGTCGACACCCCCGGCCACGATCCCGCCCTGCGGCCGCTGTCGATGCTGCTCGTGGACGAGGGAACCGTGCTGGCCGCGCTGGACATCCTGTCCAAGGAGATCGTCCACGCAGGCGGGCGCTTCACGGCCGGCGGCCTGAGCACGGTGGTGACCGACAAGCACGCACGTGGCCGTGGGTACGGCCGCCGGCTGGTGGCCGCGGCGCACGAGCAGATGCAGCTGCGCGGCCTGGACCTCGGCCTGTTCACGTGTGACCGCCCGCTGCAGGGCTTCTACGAAGGTGCCGGCTGGCGCGTGCTTCCGGGAGCCGTGCTCATCGGAGGAACACCGCAGGCTCCGTTCCGCAGCGACCAGCCCGGCTTCGACAAGGTCACCATGGCGGACTTCTTCTCGCCCGCGGCCCGGCAGGCCCAGGCGTCGTTCCACCACTGCGGCATCGAGCTGTACCCAGGGGAGACCGACAAGCTCTGGTGACGGCCCGATGCTCGGCGTGGCCCCCTCTCGTATGGAGACCGCCCAGGGCCAGGTCCACCCCGGCAGCGCCTACCACTACCTGTAGGTGCCGGGCTGCGACTTCTCCCACAGCCCCGTCAAGGAGTGGATCTCCTCCCCGCCTGCCGACAGCGCCCGGAGCGAGACGACCTGGACCGCAGAAGGGCGCATCCCACCCGCCGGCGCGGGTGTGTGTCACATGCTGAAACGTCTGATCACGGCGGCTTCGCCGGGGTAGGCGCGTGGCATGGAAGCCAACGAGACCACTCCGCTGCGCGCCGTAGCCCTGGTGTGCACCCTGTCCCCGTCCCCGAAGCCGTCCTCCTCCCAACTACTGGCCGAGCAGACCATGGAAGCGCTTGCCGGCCACGGAGTGACCGGCAAGGTCATCCGCATCGCCGACCACGACGTCCGGCCGGGCGTGGCCGTCGACATGGGGGAGGGGGACTTCTGGCCGGAGATCCGCGAGACGATTCTCGGCACCGACATCCTGATCCTCGCCACCCCGATCTGGCTCGGGCACCCCTCCAGCCTCGCGCAGCGCGTCATGGAGCGCCTCGACGCGGAGATCGGGGAGAGTGATGCGGAAGGCAGGATGCTCACCTACGGGAAGGTCGCCGGAGTCTGCGTGGTCGGCAACGAGGACGGCGCCCACCACGTCAGCGCCGAACTGTTCCAGGGGCTCAACGACTGCGGCTTCACCCTGCCGGCGAACGCGGTGACGTACTGGGTGGGGGAGGCCATGCAGGGCACCGACTACCAGGACCTCGACAAGACCCCGGAAAAGACGGCCGCGACGACCGCCACCCTGGCAGCGAACGTCGCCCACTTGGCCCGCCGCCTCAAGTACGCCCCCTATCCGCCGTCCTAGGCCTTGTCCGCCCCGGCCGCCGGGCGGCCTATCGGGTGCATGCCGGTGCGGTAGGGGATACCGGGGGCGGCGCGGGCCCGTTCGTCGGCCGTGATGCCGCCCCCGGCCAGTGAGCAGAGTCGTTCGGCCAGGGCGTCGGGCTTCTTCGGCGGCCTGCCGGACCTGCCGGCCACCGCGGCGATGGGCGACCGGGCGGCCCCGGACGAGATCACGGTGGCATTCGCCGACGGCCTGGACGTCCCGGCGCACTGGGACTTCCCGGCGCCGGTGGGCAGGCAGCCCGTACGCGCCCTCGGGACGGCCGACCAGTTCACCATCTCGCGCCACCTGAAGGTCCCCGAGGTCCGGGCGTTCATGAACGAGGCACCGCTGGCCGACCTCCGCGACCCGAGCTCGCCGGGCCCCACCGCCGCGTCCGACGACGGCCGATTCCGCGCAGTCGTGGCC
>NZ_JZWV01001207.1 GCF_000966975.1 Streptomyces katrae
GGCAGCTCATCGCGACGATGGCGACGGGTTCGTCGTCGGCGGGCCGGGCGGCGGGCGCGGTGGCGGGCGCACCCGGCCGCGGCCCTCCGGCGAGCTGCGCGTCCAGGTGGGCGGCGAGTTCGGCCGGGGTGGGGTAGTCGAAGACGACGGTGGTGGGCAGCCGCAGGCCGGTGGCTCCGGCCAGCCGGTTGCGGAGCTCGATGGCGGTGAGGGAGTCGAACCCGGTCTCCCGGAAGGCCCGCTGGGGCTGGACGGCGTCGGCGCCGGCGTGGCCGAGGACCGTGGCGGCCTGGGTGCGGACCAGCTCGACCAGGGCGCGGAGCCGTTCGGGCCCGGGGAGCCCGGCCAGCCGGCCGGTGAGGGGGGAGCCGCCCTCGGCCGTGCCGGTGGCGCCGGCGGGGGCGGCGGCTTCGAGGATCCGGCGGGCTTCGGGGAGGCGGTGCAGGAGCGGGTAGTCGCCGGTGTGGGCGAAGGCGCGGACGAAGCGCTCCCAGTCGATGTCGGCGACGGTGACGACCGTGTCCTCGTTCTCCATCGCGCGGCGCAGGGCGGCGATGCCGAGGTCGGCGGGCATGGGGAGGATGCCGCGGCGGGTGAGGTGTTCCTCGGCGTGGCGGCCCATCATGCGGCCGCTGCCCCAGGAGCCCCAGGCGATGGCGGCGGCGGGCAGGCCCT
>NZ_JZWV01001208.1 GCF_000966975.1 Streptomyces katrae
GAGGTGGGCGTTGGCGGCGGCGTAGCCGCCCTGGCCGCCGTTGCCGACGACGCCGGCGATGGAGGAGAACAGGACGAAGAAGTCGAGGTCGAGGCCGGCGGTGAGCTCGTGCAGGTGGAGTGCGGCTTCGGCCTTGGGACGCAGTACGTGTTCCAGCCGGTCGGTGGTCATGGCGTCGAGGACGCCGTCGTCGAGGGCTCCGGCGGTGTGGATGACGCCGGTGAGGGGGTGTTCGGCGGGCAGGGAGGCGAGGAGCTCGGCGAGGGCGGCGCGGTCGCCGGCGTCGCAGGAGGCGATGGTGGCGCGGCAGCCGAGGGCGGCGAGTTCCTCGCGGAGTTCGGCGGCGCCCTCGGCGGTGGGGCCGCTGCGGCTGGTCAGGACGAGGTGGACGGCTCCGGAGCGGGCGAGCCAGCGGGCGACGTGCGCGCCGAGGGTGCCGGTGCCGCCGGTGACCAGGACGGTGCCGTGCGGGCGGGCGAGGGTGTACTCGCCGGTGGGGGCCGCCGGTTCGGCGGTGGCGCGGACCAGACGCCGGGCGAGGGTGCCGGTGGCGCGGACGGCGAGCTCGTCCTCGCCGCCGGGGTCGGCGAGGAGGCCGGTGAGGAGGTCGAGGGCGCGGGTGTCGAGGGTTTCGGGCAGGTCCACCAGGCCGCCCCAGCGCTGCGGGTACTCGGCGCCGGCGACCCGGCCGAGGCCCCAGACCTGGGCCTGGGCGGGGTGGCGGAGCGGGTCGGCGGGGCCGGTGGCGACGGCCCCGGAGGTCGCGCACCACAGGGGGGCGCCGATGCCGGTGTCACCGAGGGCCTGGACGAGGGCGAGGGTGGCGGCCAGGGCCGTGGGGACCCGGTGTCCGGGAGCCGGGGCGGGGTCTTCGGCCAGCAGGGAGAGCACCCACGGCCTCCCGGTCGGGGTGGGCGGCCGGGTCGAGGGCGATGCGTTCGACGCGGGCGCCGCGGGCGGTGAGGGCCTCGTGGACGGCGGTGGCGGTGGCGCCGTCCTGCCGGGCGGTGGTGGTGACGAGGAGCCAGGTGCCGGTGAGCGGGGCGCGGCCGGCGCGCCGGGCCGGGGTTCCGGTGGGGGTCCAGGTGACGCGGTAGCGCCAGTTGTCGATGCGGGCGCTGCGGGTGGAGCGGCGGCGCCAGTCGGCGAGCCGGGTGACCATCGTGTCGAGGGAGGCGTCCGGGTCCAGGTCCAGTGAGCTGGTCAGGGCCTGGACGTCGGTGTTCTCGACGGCGGCCCAGAAGCGGGCCTCGTCCTCGCTGTGCCCGGCGGCGGCCGCGGAGGCGGCCGGTGCGGCGGTGTCGAGCCAGAAGCGGCGCCGCTGGAAGGGGTAGGTGGGCAGGTCGGCGGGGCGCGGGCGCAGCCCGGCGAACGCGGGGGTCCAGTCGGCGGGGACGCCCCGGGTCCAGGCCTCGCCGAGGGAGGTGAGGAAGCGGGCGGGGCCGCCGTCGCCGCGGCGCAGCGAGGGGAGGACGTCCACGGTGGCGGCGGCGTCCTCGGCGGTCTCCTGGAGGCCTATGGCGAGGACGGGGTGGGGGCTGCACTCGACGAGGACCTGGTGGCCGTCGGCGATCAGACGGCGGGCGGCCGGCTCGAAGCGGACGGTGGTGCGGAGGTTGGTGTACCAGTAGGCGGCGTCGAGGGCGGCCGAGTCGACGGGTTCGCCGGTGACGGTGGAGTAGAACGG
>NZ_JZWV01001209.1 GCF_000966975.1 Streptomyces katrae
GACGGGGAGTAGAACGGGACGCGCGGGGTGCGCGGGGTGATGCCGGCGAGGGCTTCGGCGAGTTCGGCCTCGATGAGCTCCACGTGCGCGGAGTGGGAGGCGTAGTCGACGGGGACGCGCTTGGCGCGGACGCCGTCGGCGGTGCAGGCGGCGAGGAACTCTTCCAGGGCGTCGGCGTCGCCGGAGACGACGGTGGAGCGGGGCCCGTTGACGGCGGCGACGCCGAGGCGTTCGCCCCACTGCTCCAGGCGCCGGGTGACGTCGGCGAGGGGTTCGGGTACGGAGACCATGCCGCCGAGTCCCGCGAGGCGGGCGAGGAGGCGGCTGCGGAGGGCGACGACCCGGGCGGCGTCGTCGAGACCGAGGGCGCCGGAGACCGCGGCGGCGGCGATCTCGCCCTGCGAGTGGCCGATGACGGCCGAGGGCTCGACGCCGAAGGAGCGCCACAGTTCGGCGAGGGAGACCATGACGGCCCACAGGGCCGGCTGGACCACGTCGTCGGCGCTGTCGAGGGCCGGGGCACCGGGGGCGCCGCGCAGGACGCCCTCCAGGTCCCAGTCCACGTACGGGGCCAGGGCGCGGCCGCAGGCGGCGATCCGCTCCCGGAAGAACTCGGAGGTGTCGAGGAGTCCGACGGCCATGCCGGCCCACTGGGAGCCCTGGCCGGGGAAGACGAAGGCGACGCGGCGGCCGTGGGCGGCGGTGCCCCGGGCGGTGCGGGGCGTGGAGCCGCCGGCGGCGAGGGCGCGCAGGCCCTCGGTGAGTTCGGCCCCGGTGGCGCCGGTGACGAGGGCGCGGTGCTCGAAGGCCGTACGGGTGGTGGCGAGGGCGTGGCCGATGTCGGCGGGCCGCAGGCCCGGGTGCGCGGCGGTGTGGGCGAGGAGGGCCTCGGCCCGGGCGGCCAGCGCCTCGGGGCTGCGGGCCGACAGGACCCAGGGCACGGCGGGGGCTTCGGCCCCGGCGGCTTCGGCCCCCGCGGGTTCGGCCTGGGCCGGGGTGGCGGCTGCCTCGGGATCGGCGGGGGGTTCTTCGAGGATGGCGTGGGCGTTGGTGCCGCTGACGTTGGTGCCGCTGATGCCGAAGGAGGAGACGCCGTAGCGGCGGGGGCGGCCGGTGGCGGGCCAGTCCACGGCGTCGGTCAGCAGCCGGACCCTTCCGGCGGTCCAGTCCACGTGCGGGGAGGGGGTCTCGGCGTGCAGGGTCCTGGGCAGGACTCCGTGCTGGAGGGCCAGTACGGACTTCAGTACGCCGGCGATGCCCG
>NZ_JZWV01001210.1 GCF_000966975.1 Streptomyces katrae
CCTGGGCCTCGATGGGGTCGCCGAGCCGGGTGCCGGTGCCGTGGGCCTCGACGGCGTCCACGTCGGCGGCGGTCAGCCCGGCGTTGGCCAGGGCCTGGCGGATGACCCGCTGCTGGGCGGGCCCACTGGGCGCGGTGAGTCCGTTGGAGGCGCCGTCCTGGTTGATCGCGGAGCCGCGGAGGACCGCCAGGACCCGGTGTCCGGCCCGGCGGGCGTCCGAGAGCCGCTCCAGGAGGACCATGCCGGCGCCCTCGGCGAGGCCGAAGCCGTCCGCGTCGGCGGAGAAGGCCTTGGAGCGGCCGTCGGGGGCCAGCGCGCGCTGCTTGCTGAACTCGACGAAGGAGCCGGCCGTCGGCAGCACGGTGACGCCGCCGGCCAGGGCCAGGGAGCATTCGCCGGTGCGCAGCGACTGGGCGGCCAGGTGGAGGGCGACCAGGGAGGAGGAGCAGGCGGTGTCGACGGTGACGGCGGGGCCCTCGAAGCCGAAGGTGTAGGCGAGGCGGCCGGAGGCGACGCTGACGCTGTTGCCGGTCAGCAGGTAGCCGCTGATGTCCTCGGGCGCCTCGTGGAGGCGGGGGCCGTAGTCCTGGTTCATGGCGCCCACGAAGGTGCCGGTGCGGGTGCCGCGCAGGGTGGCGGGATCGATGCCGGCGCGTTCGAGGACCTCCCAGCCGGTCTCCAGGAGGAGCCGCTGCTGGGGG
>NZ_JZWV01001211.1 GCF_000966975.1 Streptomyces katrae
GGCAGCTCATGGCGACGATGGCGACGGGTTCGTCCCAGGCGGCGGCGGTGGTGTCCGCGCCGGCCGGGTCCTCGTGGGTGCCGAGGGCTTCGGCGAGGATCCGGGCGGTCAGGGCGGCCGGGGTGGGGTGGTCGAAGACGACGGTGGGCGGCAGGCGCAGTCCGGTCGCGCCGTTCAGGCGGCCCCGGAGTTCGACGGCGGTGACGGAGTCCATCCCGAGGTCGCGGAAGGCCTGTCCGGGAGTGACCGCGTCCGGGCCGGGCAGCCCCAGCAGGGCGGCGGTGAGGGAGCGGACCAGCGCGGCGGCGGTGTGCTCGCGTTCGGCCTCGGGCAGCAGGGCGAGCCGGGTCGTGGCCGCCGGCCCGTCGGCGGAGGACCGCTGGAAGGGGTACGTGGGCAGCTGGACGCGGCCGGCGGTGCCGGCGGCGGGGAAGGCGGGCGCCCAGTCGACGTCGACGCCCTGGACGCAGGCCTCGGCGAGGGCGGTGCGCAGGCGGCGGAGACCGCCCTGGCCCCGGCGCAGGGTGGCGATGGTGACGGCGTGGCGTCCGGCGGCCGCGGCGGTCTCCTGCATGGCGGCGGTCAGCATCGGGTGCGGGCTGATCTCCACGAGGGCCTCGTGGCCGTCGGCCAGCAGGGCGTGCGTGGTCTGCTCGAAGCGGACCGGGCGGCGCAGGGCCTCGGACCAGAAGGCGCCGTCCAGGGTGCGGCCGTCGACGATGCCGCCCGTGGCGGAGGAGTACAGCGGGGTGTGGGCGGCGCGGGGGGCGAGGCCGGTGAGGGCGGAGAGGATCCGGTCGCGGACGGCGTCGACGTGCGCGGAGTGGGCTGCGGCGCCGAGGCGTACGCCGCCGCAGCGGACGCCCTCGTCCTCCAGTTCCGCACGCAGCGCGCGGACGGCCTCGCCGTCGCCGGACACGACGTGGGACCCGGGGCCGTTGTGGGCGGCGATGACCAGCCGGTCCGCGTGGGGTGCGAGCCGCTCCTGGAGGAGGT
>NZ_JZWV01001212.1 GCF_000966975.1 Streptomyces katrae
GGTTCACGGCGAGCATGTCGCCGCCGTGCCCGGCGAGTTCGGCCAGGGCCGCACCCCAGGCGTGGACGGCGCGGGCGGCGTCCTCCAGCGTGAGGGCGCCGGCCAGGTGGGCGGCGGCGATCTCGCCGACGCTGTGGCCGGCGTAGGCCCGGGGGCGGACCCCGTGGGCCAGCCAGGTCTCGGCGAGGGCGATCTGGACGCCGAAGGTGGCGGGGATGCTGACGTCGGGGGTGTCCGGGCCGGGGGCGCCGGGGGCGCCGCGCAGCACGTCGGTGAGGAGCCAGCCGGTGAGGGGGGCGAGGGCCTGCTCGCAGCGCAGGGCGGCGGTGCGGAACTCCGGGGAGGAGTCGAGGAGTTCCGCGGCCATGGCGGGCCACTGCCCGCCGATCCCGGACAGGACGAACGCGGCCTGGCGGACGGCGGCGGGGCCGGTTCCGCGGACCACGTCGGTGGCGAACCCGCCGTCGGCGAGGGCGGCGAGCGCGTCGAGGAGCCGGGCGCGGCCGTCGCCGAGGAGGACGGCGCGGTGCGGGAAGTGGTGCCGGGTGGTGGCGAGGGCCCGCCCCACGGCGGCGGGGTCGGGGCCGGCGTGCGCGGTGAGGTGCTCGTGCAGCTGCCGCGCCCGGGCCCGCAGGGCCTCGGGACCGGCGGCGGAGAGCATCCACGGCAACGCCTCCTCGGCCCCGCCCCACAGGGAGGCGGGCGCACCCGGGGCGCCACCGGCGGCAACGTCCGCGCCGGCAGCGGCCGCGGCCCCGGGAGCGGGGACGCCGACGGCCTCGGGGCCCGTACCGGCTGCGGCCTCAGGAGCGGGGACGTCCGCGCCGGGGGTGCCTCCGGTGTCGCCACCGGTGGCGGCGGGGCCGGTACCGGCAGCGGTGCCGGGGCCGAGGTTCCAGCCGGAGTCGGTGGTGGTCCAGCGGCCGTCGGCGCCGAGTACGGCGAGGATCCGGTCGCCGTCGGCCCGCGCGGCGGCGAGGGGCTTCAGCAGGACGGCGCCGTAGCCGCCGTCCCCGCTGTCCGGCGCGCCCGGCAGGCGTACGTCCGGGCCGGCGGCCAGGGCGAGGTCGCTCTCGCCGCGGACGAGGCTGTCGTGGGCCGCCCGCAGCGCGTCGGGGCCGGTGGGGAGGCGGCGCAGCAGCGGGGCCGCGCCCGGAGCGAGCCGCAGGACGGCGCCGGCCGCGGCGGCGGCCTCCTCCTGCGCGGGGAGCTCCACGTCCGGGCCGGGGACGGCGAGGAAGAGGCCCGGGGCCAGCGCCCTGGCCGGGACGACCCCGGCGTCCTCCAGCGCCTCCCACCAGGTCTCCGCCGCGGCCGGCCCGTGCGGCAGGGCTCCGGCCGTCACGGGGGCCGACGGGTCCGCGGCGGCCTCCGCGAGGAACTCCGCGTCGAACGCCCCGTCCGTGCCGGTGTCCTGCGGCCGGCGGTGCGCCGATCCGATCGCCACGATCACCTCGTGCGCACCGTTCCCGGACTCCTCCGGCATAGCGACAGACTCCCGCATCATGTGTGCTCCATCGACCCGTTGAACTACTGCTGACTGGCTGGCTCCGCAGCGCCTCGGGGCGTGCGGGCATGCCGGGGTGGGACCCACCCCGTGCTGTTCCCCTGCGCCGCCGGCTAGGAGGCGGTGACGTCCTGCCGGATCACGCGCTCGATGTTCCGTTCGGCCAGGGCGGTGATCGTCACGAACGGGTTCACGCCGATGGAGCCGGGGATGAGCGAACCGTCGGTCACGTAGAGGTTCTTGTAGCCCTTCACCCGGCCGTAGTCGTCGGTGGCCCTGCCGAGCACGCAGCCGCCGAGGGGGTGGTAGGTGAAGTCGTCGGAGAAGGCCTTCAGCTGCTTGCCGAAGAGGTCGTAGCGGTACATCGTCGTGTTCGCCTTGTTGATGCGGTCGAACAGGGACTTCGCGGCGTTGACGGCAGGGGTGTTCTGGTCCCGGGTCCAGCGCAGGGCCGCCCGGTCGGTCGCCGCGTCGTAGGCGAAGGTGCCGCGTTCGGGGTTCTTGGTGATCGCCAGGTAGAGGCTGACCCAGGTCTCCAGGCCCGCGGGCATGGGGGCGATCTCGGCGAAGACCGGGTTCTGGGGGTTGTCCCAGTCGTCGATGCCCAGGGCGGGGATGGAGGACTGGTTGGCGCCGGTGGGGTTCCACACGTGGTTGGCGCGGGCGGTCATGATGTTGCCGTTGGGGCCCCAGCCGGCGCCGATCTCGGGGCTGAGCTCCGGCAGGGTGCCGGTCTCGCGGGCGCGCAGCAGCAGTTCGGTGGAGCCGAGGCTGCCGGCGCCGAGGAACAGGTGGCGGCAGGAGATCTCCTTGGTGGCCAGCAGCCGTCCGTCGGCGTCGCGCTGCTCGACGGTGAGGAGGTAGGTGCCGTCCTTCTGCTGCCGGATGGTCCTGGCCTGGTGCAGGGTCTCGATGGTGACCTTGCCGGTGCCCAGGGCGGCGGCCAGGTAGGTCTTGTCCAGGCTCTGCTTGCCGTGGTTGTTGCCGTAGATGACCTCGGCGGCCAGCGCGGACTTGGGGACCTCCCCGGCCGCCTCGCGCCGCATGTGGTCGAAGTCGTAGACGTTGGGGACGTGTACGGTGCCCAGTCCGGCCTTCTGGGCCTGGTCCCGCGAGACCCGGGCGAACTTGTACCACTCGGTGCTCTCGAACCAGCCGCTGTCGATGTGGTTGACGCGGAGCATGGAGTTGGCGCGCGGGAAGTAGCGCTCGTACATCTCGGCGGAGTCGACGCGCGGCAGCACCTCCTCGAAGTACGAACGCTTCGGGGCCACCGCCATACCGCCGTTGACGAGGGAGCCGCCGCCGACGCCGCGGCCCACGTACACGGACATCTGGTCGAAGTTGACCCGGTCCAGGACGCCGGCGTACGGGTCGATGTCGCGGTTGGCGAGGTCCAGCCAGAGGAAGCTGCCGAGGGGGGCCTCGGTGCGGTTCTTGAACCAGCTGGAGCGCTTGTCGGGCTTGAGCATGCCGGAGAAGACGTTGCCGTCGGGGCCCGGCTGGTTCCACAGCTGGCCCATCTCGAGCATGACCGTGCGGACTCCGGCCTCGCCGAGGCGCAGGGCGGAGACGGCCGCGCCGTAGCCGGTGCCGATGACGACGGCGGGGACGAAGGCGGTGCCGTCGGCGCGGTCGGCTGCCAGGGCTGCCAGGGCCCGGGGGGCGCCGATGGTGGTGCCGCCCGCGAGGGCCGCCGCGCCGAGGGCCGTCAGTCCGAGCAGACGGCGGCGTGACAGGTGCTGATCCACGGTATGTACCTGGCTTTCGGGAGAAAAGGGACGGGTGGTGGCGTGAGGACGCCTTCGTGCGGCGGGCACGGGAAACCCTCGGGGAGCGGCGGGACGCCGACGGGGCACGGGGACGCGGGGGCACGGGGACGCGCTGGCTCCCGCAGGGCGCGCGGGAGGCCTTCGGGGAGCGTCAGCCGGCGGAGTGCAGGGTGATCGCCGAGCAGGGGCACTGGTCGGCGGCCTCGCGCACGGCGGCGTGCGCGGCGGCGGGCGGGGCGGGGTCGAGCAGGACCACGAAGCCCTCGTCGCACTGGTCGAAGACCTCGGGGGCGAGCAGGGCGCACATGCCGGCGCCGCAGCACAGCCGCCGGTCGACGCCGACCCGCAGCGGGCCGTCCCTCACCAGGCGACGGGCAGCGCGTACACCCCGTACACCTGCATGTCGTGGCGGAGCCGGATCTCCTCGGGCGGGCAGGCCAGCCGCAGCTGCGGGAAGCGTTCCAGCAGGGCGGTGAAACCGACCCGGAGTTCGATGCGGGCCAGCTGCTGGCCGAGGCACTGGTGGATGCCGTGGCCGAAGCCGAGGTGGCCGGCGGCGCGCCGGGTCACGTCGAAGGACTCGGGGTCGGGGAAGCGTTCGGGGTCCCGGTTGGCGGCGGCGAGGGAGACCATCACGACCTCTCCCTCCCTGATGAGGGTGCCCTCGACCTCCACGTCCTCCAGGGCGGCCCGGGTGGGGCCGTGGTGGACGATGCTCAGGAAGCGCAGGCTCTCCTCGACGGCGCCCTCGATCAGGGACGGGTCGGCGCGCAGCGCGGCCAGCTGCTCGGGGTGCTCCAGCAGGGCGAAGGTGCCGAGCGCGAGCTGGTTGGCCGTGGTCTCGTGGCCGGCGACCAGCAGCAGGAAGGCGATCGAGGTGAGTTCCTCGTCGGTGAGGTCCGGGTCGGCGGTGATCAGTCCGCTGATGATGTCGTCGGCGGGCTCGGTGCGCTTGAGCCGTACCAGGCCGCCCAGGTAGGCCCCCAGTTCCAGGAAGGCGGCGGTGACGTCCTCGGTGGACTCGCCGAAGCTGCTCCAGACGTGGGTGTGGTGCTGGAAGGTGGCGCGGTCGGCGTAGGGGACGCCGAGCAGTTCGCAGATGACGAGCGAGGGGATCGGCAGCGCGAAGTGCTCGAAGAGGTCGGCGGGGGAGCCGAGCCGCTCCATCTCGTCCAGCCGCTCCGCGGTGATCTTCTCGATCCACTCGGTGAGCAGCCGCATGCGGCGGACGGTGAACTGCCCGACCAGCAGCTTGCGGTAGCGCTGGTGCTCGGGGTCGTCGTGCTGGATGAACATGCCGGGCGGTGCCGCCGGGGCCTCGTCCAGGGTCGCGGCGCGCGGGACCGGCGGGTGCTTGAGTTCCCCGCGGGCGCTGAACCGGGCGTCGGCGAGGACGGCCCGGGCGGCGGAATAGCCCGTGACGAGCCATCCGAGATGGCCGTCGGCGAATTCCATGCGCGTCAGCGGTTCGGTCCGGCGCAGTGACCGGGTCGCCGGGGGCGGGTTGAAGTATCCCTCCCGGACAGTGGAAAAGGTCACCGGTAAACCCTGGCTCATACATGCCCTTCCATGGCCGGCCGTATTGCGGATCGATCCCTCGGGAACGCGGCCTCAACACGGCGTCAACGCGTTCGTAACACGGCGTCCTGCAATTTCGAACTCCGCCGTCCGCGCAGTTCGATCAGCGCCATGACGAAGGTATGGAGACGCGGTGAAAAGTGTCAACGAAATCAATCCCGCGCGCACTAACCCTGTGGGCGCGGGCCGGAGGGTACGGTTACGGGCGGTACCGGGAGGCTTCGGTTCGGTTCGGTACCGGGCCCCGCCGGACCCCCCTCCCCTCCCCCGCCGCGCGCGGGGGTGCCGGGGCATTCCTGGGCCAGCAGCTGTGCCATCGGGGCGAGTTCGGCGCGTCCGTCGATCCGCAGCTTGCGGTACGCGCGCGTGAGGTGTTTCTCCACCGCCCGGGCGCTGACCTCCAGTCCTTCGGCGATGGCCCGGTTGGAGGTGCCCCGGGCGGCCAGTGCGGCGACGCGGCGTTCGGTGCGGGTCAGGGCGGCCACGGCGTCCGCGCCCTGGGAGCCCGCGATGGTGTGCAGTGCCCGGCCGGCCCGGTCGGCGATCCACGGTGCCCCGCACCGCAGCCCCTGGTCCCGGGCCCGGGTGAGCCGGTGCTCGGCCTCGGCCTCCCGGCCGGCGGTCAGCAGCCGTCGGCCCAGGAGCAGGGAGGTGCGGGCCTGTTCGAGGACGTGGGCGGTCCGTTCCAGGGTGGCCGCGGACTCGCGCAGCAGGGCGAGCCCCCGCTCTCCCCCGGTGATCGCGCCCCGGCCGCGCTGGGCGCGGCCGATGGCCACCGGGCTGCCCCAGGTCACGGCGCGTTCGAACTCCTCGTCCATGAGGTCGTGGGCCTGGCCGGGCCGGCCCATCCGGTAGTGGAGCGT
>NZ_JZWV01001213.1 GCF_000966975.1 Streptomyces katrae
GGCCCATCCGGTAGTGGAGCGCGGAGACCCAGGAACGCCAGGGTGCGACGGCCGGGTTGCGCCAGTGGGCACGCTCGGCCGTACGGCCCCAGTCGAGGTAGCAGTCGAGGGCCGTCGGCAGGTCCTGGCGCAGGGCGGCGGCCGAGCCGCGGATCAGCAGCCGCAGGGAGGGGAGGTGGCCGTGGGCTGCGTCCGGCGGGGAGCCGGACAGCAGACGTTCGCACAGGGCGGTGTCCCGGGCTTCCAGGGCGGCCAGGACGACCGCGGCCAGGGTGCGGAGGGTGGCCCAGTCGGTGGCGTCCAAGTCGAGCGCCTCCGCGGCGTGGGTGCGGGCCAGGGCCAGGT
>NZ_JZWV01001214.1 GCF_000966975.1 Streptomyces katrae
GGCCAGGGCCAGGTCGCCCCGGGCCAGGGCGAGGTGGGCGAGCTCGACGGCGATCAGGGCGCGCGGGACGGTGGCGTGGTCGCGGAGCGCCCGGTCGTAGGCGGTGTGCAGCCAGGGGCCGATGGTGGCGAGGGAGTCGGCGGCGACCAGGACGTCGGTCAGCAGGGGCAGGGCGGTGTGGACGTGGTCCGGGGTGGCCGGTTCGTGCTGGAGCAGCCGTTCGGCGAGGGGCACGGCCTCGGCGGCGGTGACCTGCTGGGCCAGGACGGCGCCGTGCAGCAGGACGGTGACCCGTTCGCGGTCGGCGGCGCCGTCCAGGCGGGGGACGGGGCCCAGGGCCCGCAACCGGGCGGCGGAGCCGTCCAGTTCGGCCGGGCCCGCCACGGCGGGGTGCCGCAGCCGCGCCTCCAGCCGCAGGGCGCTGCGGCGGGCGGTGCCGGTGAGGGCGGCCGGGTCCCCCAGCCCGGTTGCCATGGCGGCGACGGTGTCGAGGGT
>NZ_JZWV01001215.1 GCF_000966975.1 Streptomyces katrae
GGGTGGCGCCGGCCGGACGCGGGGCGCCGGGACGCGCGCCGGACTGGCCCGGAGCGGCCGGACGCTGCTGCGTCGGACGGGGGCCGGGGGTCGCGGCCGGACGCCCGGGGGCGGCCGGGGGCGCGGAGAACTCGGTCGCCACGGGAGCCGCCGGAGCGGGCTTCGGGGCGGCCGGAGCCTTGGGGCCGGGACGCGGGCCGGGAGCGGCCGGAGTCACCGGGGCGGGAGCCGCCGGGGCCTCGGCAGCGGCCGGCTTGGGGGCCGGTGCGCCGGGCTTGGGGGCAGGACGTGCCGCGGTCGCCGGGGAGGGCGCCGCGGGCTTGGCGGGCGCGGCCTTGCGGGGCGCGCCGGGCTTCGCAGCGGACTTGCCGGCGTTGCCGCCGGGCCCCTGCAGTGCGTCAGTCAACTTGCGTACAACCGGCGCCTCGATCGTCGAGGACGCCGAACGGACGAATTCACCGAGTTCTTGGAGCTTGGCCATGACGACCTTGCTCTCCACTCCGAACTCCTTGGCGAGTTCGTATACCCGGACCTTAGCCACTTCGCTCCTTTTAGGTCCGGGTTACGCCGGACCGTCGCTACTTCATGGGCGTACTCATCGCGTACTCATCGAGTGCTCATCGCAATCTCGACCTACTTCCAACTCGCGAGGTACCTGACCGCACGGGGTATCCGTGCCGTGCTTCTTCTTACGGTGTCGCCGCAGCCTGTACGGCCAGGGCTTTGCGCAGTTCCTCCGTGTCGAGCGGTCCTGCGGACCGGAGGGCCCGGGGGAACGCTCTGCGGCGGACCGCCTGGTCGAGGCAGACCACGGCAGGGTGCACGTACGCACCCCGGCCGGGCAGCGTACCGCGATGATCCGGGACGCATTCGTCCCCGATCGCCACGATGCGCAGCAGATCGCTCTTGGCCGCTCGCTCCCGACACCCCACACAGGTGCGTTCGGGGCATGCGCGGGCTTGCGTCCGGCCAGACACGCCTAAGTCTACCTCCCCGTACCGACCTCACCCCTTCAGGCGAAAAATCGAACGGATGTCGTTGTGATCCACGAGGGGCCCTCACACAGGAGGACCCCCTGTCTACCGGCCGGAAACCGCCGACCGGTAGTGATTTATTCCCTCAGGGGCGCCGTTTCCGGTCAGTCCCGGTCGGCGTCCGCGTCGGCCGCCGGCTCGGTGTCGGGCCGGATGTCGATGCGCCAGCCGGTGAGGCGCGCGGCGAGGCGGGCGTTCTGGCCCTCCTTGCCGATGGCCAGCGACAGCTGGTAGTCGGGAACGGTCACCCGCGCGGAGCGCGAGTCCCAGTCGACGACCTCGACCTTGCTCACCCGGGCGGGTGACAGGGCGTTCGCGACCATCTCGGCCGGGTCGTCCGACCAGTCGACGATGTCGATCTTCTCGCCGTGCAGTTCGGCCATCACGTTGCGCACGCGGCTGCCCATCGGGCCGATGCAGGCACCCTTCGGGTTCAGGCCGGCACGGGTGGACCGGACCGCGATCTTGGTGCGGTGGCCGGCCTCGCGGGCGATCGCGGAGATCTCGACGCTGCCGTCGGCGATCTCCGGGACCTCCAGGGCGAAGAGCTTCTTCACCAGGTTCGGGTGGGTCCGCGACAGGGTCACGGACGGACCGCGGACACCCTTCGCCACGCGCACGACGTACGCCTTCAGGCGGAGCCCGTGCGGGTACTCCTCACCGGGGACCTGCTCCTGCACCGGCAGGATGGCCTCCAGCTTGCCGATGTCGACCAGGACGTTCTTGGGGTCCTTGCCCTGCTGCACGACGCCGGTGATGACGTCGCCCTCACGGCCGGCGAACTCGCCGAAGGTCAGGTCGTCCTCGGCGTCGCGCAGACGCTGGAGGATCACCTGCTTGGCGGTCGTCGCGGCGATCCGGCCGAAGTCCGACGGGGTGTCGTCGAACTCCTTGGGCTCCTGCCCCTCCTCGAGATCGCGCGGGTCCTCGGTCGCCCACACGACCACGTGGCCGTTGGTGCGGTCCAGCACCACACGGGCGCGGCGGAAGCTGCCCTCGGTGCGGTGGTACGCGATGAGGAGGGCCGACTCGATCGCCTCGACGAGCAGGTCGAAGGAGATCTCCTTCTCCCGGACCAGACCCCGCAGGGCACTCATGTCGATGTCCACGGCTACGCCTCCTCTTCCTTCTTGTCCTTGCGGTTGAACTCGATCTCGACACGCGCCTTGGCGATGTCGGTGAACGCGACGCGGCGGGCGGTCGCCTTGCGGCCCTTCACGCCCGGGACTTCGAGGTCCATGCCCTCGTCGTCGACGCCGAGGATGCGGGCGACCAGTTCCCCGGCACCCTTCTCGCCTTCGGCGGACAGCTGGAACTTCACGAGACGGCCGATGGCCCGCACGTAGTGGCGGTGCTCGCTGAGGGGGCGGTCCGCGCCCGGGGAGCTGACTTCGAGGACGTACTCGTCCTCGCCCATCACGTCGGACGCGTCGAGCGCGTCGGAGACCTCACGGCTCAGCTCGGCGCACGCGTCCAGCTCCACGCCTTCGTCGGAATCCACGACGATCCTCAGCATCCGGCGCCTGCCCGCCTTGGAAAGCTCGATCTCCTCGAGGTCCAGGCCCTTGGCGGCGACGAGCGGCTCCAGCAGTCCGCGCAGCCTGTCGCTCTGGGTGGTGCTCATCCGGGTGACTCCTCGGCCGCGTGTGCTGTTGTGGTTTTCCGTCGCGTGTCAGGTCAAAGGGTATCCGGTCGCGGAGGGTGTTGCCGTCCGCGCCGCCGGGCGGACCCCCGGGTACGGTGATCACACCTTGTCCCGCCATCACCCCGAGGACGGCACCGTGCCCTGGACCTTGCCTTCGAGGCCCTCGCCCTCACGCAGGAGCGTGCTCGCCGGAGCCGCCGCCGCAGCCGCCGGGTCCGCGCTGGTCACCGGGTGTTCCGGCGGGGGCGGCCCGGCCGCCTCGGATGACGCGATTTCACTCGAACGGCGGATGCGGGAGGGAGCCGTCCGTGACAGCGGACGACTGCTGGAACGTTACGACGCCACCGCCGCCGTCCACCCCGATCTGACCGAACGGCTGACACCGCTGCGGGAGGCCGTCGCCGCGCACGTCAGGGCCCTGGCCCTCACCACCCCCAAGCCCGGCCCGACACCCTCCCGGACGGCGTCCCCGTCCGGCTCCCCCTCCCCCAGCGCCCCGGCGGCCGGGCGGGCGGAGGTCCCCGCGAAGCCCACCGAGGCCCTGAGCGCGCTCGCGGACGCCGAGCGGAGCCTGTCCGAGGCCCGGACCATCGCCCTGGCCGGCGCCCCCGGCGAGCTCGCCCGGCTGCTGGCCTCGGTGGCGGCCTGCGGGGCCGTCCACGCCTACCTGCTGACCTCGAACCCGGGAGCCTCCTCGTGAACCCCGCCGTGAAGCCCTCCCCCTCCCCCGGCGGCCGCGCCCTGGAGGCCGCCCAGGCGGCGCTGGCCGCCGAGCACGCGGCGGCGTACGGCTACGGGGTCATCGGCGCCCGGATCGACCCCGCCCGGGCGACCGAGGCCCGCGAGGCGTACGGCCAGCACCTGTCCCGCCGTGACCGGCTCACCCGGACCGTACGGGAGCTGGGCGGCGCGCCCCGGCCCTCGGAGGCCGCGTACGCCCTGCCGTTCGAGGTGCGCTCCGGGGACGACGCCGTGCGGCTGGCCGCCGACATCGAGGACCGGGTGGCGGGCGCGTACTCGGACCTCGTCCGGGCGGCGGACGGCCAGTTGCGCCGGGACGCGGCTGACGCCCTGAGCGCGGCGGCCGTGCGCGCGGCACGCTGGCGTGGTGTCGGCGTAGCCTTCCCTGGGCTCACCGAACGCGCGGAGGGCGGCCGTACCAGCTGAAAGGGACCACGCACGCATGGCTTTCGAACCGCCGCAGCGGCTCGTACGGGCGCTCGGCGAGCTGCCGCGGACAGCGCAGGACACGCAGTGGCTGGAGCGGCTGCCCGAGCTCGCCAAGGAGGCGCTGGAGCGGCGGGAGGTGGAGGCCCAGCGCGTCCTGGCCCCGGGTGGCCGCAGCAGCCTGGTGGTCCTGGTCCGCTACGCCGACGGCACCCCGGCCGCCCTGAAGCTGGCGCCGCCGGGGGCCCGGCCCGACCGCGAGCTGGCCGCGCTGGCCCACTGGGGCGGCTTCGGCGCGGTACGGGTCCTGGACTCGCGCCACCACGAGGACGACGGCGCCATCCTCCTGGAGCGGCTGCAGGCGGACGTGTCCCTGCGCTCGCTCCCGGAGGCCAAGGCCCTGCTGGAGGCCTGCGGCACGCTCCGCCGCCTCTGGGTGCGCCCGCCGGCCGGCCACCCCTTCGAAACGGTGACCGAACGCACGGCCGTCCAGTCCGAGGCCCTGCGCTCGGCGCCCCCTGAGACCCGTGCCCTCGTCGACACCGCCCTGGACCTGCGCAGCCAACTGGTCGCCCACCCGCCCGAGGAACTCCTCCTGCACGGGAACTTCCGGCAGGGCAAGGTCCTGGCGGGCGAGCGGGCGCCCTGGCTGACGGTGGGCCCGGACCCGCTGGTCGGGGAGCGCGCCTACGACCTGGCCCGGCTGGTGCGGGACCGCCTGGAGGACCAGGTGGCCGCGTCGGCGGGGGCCGCCGGGGCGCGGCGGCGGGTGAACAAGCTCGCCGACTCCCTGGAGGTGGACCGGGAGCGGCTGCGGGGCTGGACGGTGTTCCGGGCGGTGGAGTCCGGGGTGCGCGCCCTGTCCGCCGGGCGGCGCCGGGACGCGGAGCTCCTGCTGGAGTTCGCGGCCTGGCTGTAGGGCATACCTTAGTAAAAGGTGTATGTCCGGCAGGGGGCCGTCATGGTCGATCAACTGCTGACAGCGGGGATCGCCGCAGCCGCAGGCGTCGCGGTCTACCTGGGCGCTGCCACGCGGGTGGTGAAGCAGTACGAGCGGGGGATCGTCTTCCGCTTCGGCCGGCTCCGCAAGGGCGTCCGCCCCCCGGGCCTGGCGATGATCATCCCGGTGGCGGACCGCCTGCACAAGGTGAACCTGCAGATCGTCACCCTCCCGGTCCCGGCCCAGGAGGGCATCACCCGGGACAACGTCACGGTCCGGGTGGACGCGGTGGTCTACTTCAAGGTGGTCGACCCGGCGAGCGCGCTCATCGCCGTGGAGGACTACCGCTTCGCCGTCTCCCAGATGGCCCAGACCTCGTTGCGCTCCATCATCGGCAAGAGCGACCTGGACGACCTCCTGTCGAACCGCGAGAAGCTGAACCAGGGCCTGGAACTCATGATCGACAGCCCGGCGATGGGCTGGGGCGTCCAGATCGACCGCGTGGAGATCAAGGACGTCTCCCTGCCGGAGACCATGAAGCGCTCCATGGCACGCCAGGCGGAGGCGGACCGCGAACGCCGCGCCCGCCTGATCAACGCGGACGCGGAGCTCCAGGCCTCGCACAAGCTGGCCGAAGCGGCCGAGGTGATGTCGGACCAGCCGGCGGCCCTCCAGCTCCGCCTCCTCCAGACGGTGATCGCCGTCGCGGCGGAGAAGAACTCCACCCTGGTCCTCCCCTTCCCGGTAGAACTCCTCCGCTTCCTGGAACGCGCGACCCCCACCCCCACCCCTCCGGCCACCACCGCCCCACCGGAACCCCTCCCGGCCACGAACCCGCCGGAACCCCTCCCGGCC
>NZ_JZWV01001216.1 GCF_000966975.1 Streptomyces katrae
GTACTGGGGTCATTCATGGAAAGCTCCGTCTCGCCGACGCGCGGGTCTACGCATCGCGCGCCGGTCATCGTGCGTCATGGGAAGCGCACGCTTGGTCACATTCAGCGGCACCGGCCCGCACTGCGCCATTCGGGGCGGGCAAACGGGGGGCTCCCCCGGCGCGTCCGGGCCTCCGGGCCTCCGGGCCTCCGGGCCCAACACGCCGGACCCAAGACGGCCCGCACGGCGGCGAGCGGGGCACAGTGGCGGAGTCCCGGCCCCGCCCCCCGGGGCCCGTCGTCACGCTCCCTCCGTCGCCGGAGGCCGACCCGCACCGGGTCCGGGGCACGGCACGCGCCCCGGGGGCCCCGTACGGCAGGCGGGCGCCATCCACCCGGCGTGGCGGGAGCGCGTCCGCGGCATCGCGGGCGGGGGGGAGGTCCGCTCCGGGAGGGGCACTCGTCCAGGAGGCCCGGCCTCCGGGAGGGGCGTCAGCCGTGCCGGATCCCCGCACCGACCCCGCCGGCCGCAGCGATTGGGAAGACCCCGACGACTCCGGTGACCCCGCCAAGCCCGGCGAAGGCGCCGGCCCCGGCATCCGCGTCGACGGCGGTCCCCGTCGGGAGGGTGGCCGGCCACGGCGCGTCCCGGGCCCCGCCAGGAGGTTGACCCGGGGGGGCTGCCGCGACGGGTGCGGGCCCGCCTCCCCCGGGTGCGTCCCCCGCGCGGACCGAGCGGCGGGCCGACCGGCCGGCTGCCGGCGGCGCTGCTCCCCGCACTGCTGCTCTGTGCCGCCGGGTCCGGCCCGCCGGCCGGGGGCGTCGGGCGGGCCCTCGTGGGGACCGCCGAAGGGGCGGTGCGCGGGCGGGCGCACGGGGGCTGCGCGACCTTCGGGGGGATCCCGTACACCGCCGCGCCCACGGCGCGTCGGCCCCGGTGGCGGCCGCGTAACCGGAGGCGGACTTCCCGACGGCCGCGAGCGCCTTCGCCACCCTGCTGTCCGACGCCTCGTTCACCTGCCCGACGCTGCGCGACAGCCGTGCGCCGGCCCGCCATGTCCCGGTGTACGGCCATCCGTTCAGCGACAGCCGGGCGCCGGACTCCACCGGCCTGCCCGAGCGCGCCGGGTTCCCGTTCGGGGCGGCACACGGCTTCGAACTGCCCCACCTGTTCACCACGGTGCCCCTGACGGCCCCTCAGGCGAAGCTCGCGGAGCGGCTGACCGGGCGCTGGACCCGCTTCGCCGGAG
This sequence comes from Streptomyces katrae, assembly GCF_000966975.1. Classification (GTDB taxonomy): domain Bacteria; phylum Actinomycetota; class Actinomycetes; order Streptomycetales; family Streptomycetaceae; genus Streptomyces; species Streptomyces katrae. The sequence goes on from NZ_JZWV01001216.1 coordinate 1,229, forward strand.
CTCCGGCCCGGCCCCGGTTCGCGGGGCGCGGCCCGTCGGTCCTCAGGCCGGCGCCTGGGGGCGGGGGGACCCGGGCGCCGGACACCCCGGCCGCGCACCACTGCGCACTCCGGGACGGCCTGGCGGCGCCGGTGCCGGAGCCCGGCACCGGCGGTTGAGCGGCCCCGGGGGGCTACAGCCGGACGTCCCAGGTCACGGTGGAGGACAGGCTGCGGGCGATCTCGGGGTCGCGGACGGCGGGGGTGCGGTCCTCGGCGGTCACCGACAGCTTGTGGGTGCGCAGGTCCAGCAGCCACAGCTCGGCCACCCGCACCTCGGTCCGGCCCGCGAACCGCCCCAGCTCGCGGCCGTCGAGGTACCAGCGGACCACCGGCTGCCGCCCGTCCGCGGAGGCCAGGTGCGGGACGGCCACCTGCGCCGTGCGCCACAGCCTCAGGGGCCGGTCGGTGGGGGTGAGCGGGGTCACGAGGCGTGCGTGGCGGCGGAATCCGGCGATCATCGCCTCCACCCCGGGGAGGTTGAAGGGCTTGCCCAGCACCCGCATGATCGAGTTGTCGGTGGGCCGGTAGAGGCCCGTCACGTAGTAGCCGCCGCCCTCGTAGGCGCCGACGGTGCCTCCGTCGGGGGAGGTCTCACCGAGCCAGCGGTACCACTTGGCGCGCTGTGCGGCCATCGCGGAGGCGTCCAGGGTGGAGGTGTTGGGGTCGGCGGGCTCCGGGCCGGTGTACCTCTCGTAGTCGGGCACGCCAGGGTAGAAGTACTCGTCGGCGAGCTTGCCGAGGGAGTGGCCGGTCTCGTGGATGGCGACCTGGCCGGACTTGGGGTGGCCCGCGGAGGCCGTCGAGATGCCCTCGTAGCCGAGGGTGGGGCTGGGCTCGTTGTAGCCGGCGCCGCCGTACTTGGCGCTGTTGGCGAGGACGATCACCAGGTCGGCCGCGGGCGCCTTCGCCACGTACGCGTCCACCTTGGGCTGGTCCACGCAGAGCAGCCGCTCGATGGACCCGCACCAGAAGTACGAGCCGAGCGCGGTGTCGCGGACGGTGTCCGGGCCCGGGTCGCCGGAGACCCCGGACTGGGCCGAGACGGCGTCCACGGTCCACACGTTGAACAGGTCGCGGTAGGTGGTGTACGGCTCCACGGCCGTGACCTCGGCCCATTTGGCGCGGACGTCGGCATGGAAGCGGTCCAGCTCGGCGGCGGTGTAGCCGTCGCCGACGAAGACCACGTCGAGCCGGTCGGCGGTGGGGCCGTTGTCGACCGTCTTGGTGACCTGACCGTCGGCGGCCCGGGCGGCCTCGGAGAGGCGGGGCGCCGCCTTCGCCCGTCCGGCGGCCGGTACCCGGG
>NZ_JZWV01001217.1 GCF_000966975.1 Streptomyces katrae
ACCCGGGTGCGGCCGGATCCGGCCTCGCCGCCGTGTTCCGGCCCGGGTATCTCCACCTCGACGCCGGGGCGGGCGGTCGGGCCGGCCGGTGGCGCCGCGTCGGCGGGTACGGCCGAGGCGGCCAGGAGCGCGGCGCTCGCACAGAGGGCCGCGAGCGCCGCGCGCAGGGCAGGCCGGACAGGTCGTTTCATGAAGTCCTCCGCCGGGACGGGAAGTTGAGGGGGGCGGGCCGGGTCGAGTTAAGTGGGTGGTTAACCCGACTGAACCGGCTGCTTAAACTAGGGGGCGCCCGCGGGCGTGCGCAATGGGTGACTCCCCCCGGATACTGGGGAGTTGAGGAAACCTCGTGGACAGCAGGGGGAGTTCATGGACGAACCGGCCGAGATCGGGCGCCGCGTGCAGCGGCTGCGCGGCGAACGCGGTCTGACCCAGCGGCAGTTGGCGGAGCCCGCGTACACCCCGGCGTACGTGTCCACCCTGGAGGCGGGCAAGGTGCGGCCCTCGGAGGCCGCGCTGCGCTTCCTCGCCGGGCGGCTCGGCACCTCGTACGAGGAACTCACCACCGGCCGCCCGGCCTCCCTGGGCACGGAGCTGCGCCTGGCCCTGACCGACGCCCAGCGGACCCTCGCCACGGGCTCGGCGCGGGAGGCCGCGGGCCACTTCCGCAGGC
>NZ_JZWV01001218.1 GCF_000966975.1 Streptomyces katrae
CCGCGGGCCACTTCCGCAGGCTGCTCGCGGAGGCGGAGCGGCTCGGGCTGGCCGACGAGCGGGCGGAGGCCCTGCTCGGGCTCGGTGACTGCGCGCTGGAGGCAGGCGAACTGACCGAGGCGGCGGGGCACTTCGAGGCGGCGGAGCTCCTGCTGGCCGACGAGCCGCTACCCCGCCGGGCCCGGCCGATCCGCGGCCGGGCCGTCGCACACCTGCTGGCCGGGGAGCTGCGGTACGCCTGCTACCTGCTGGAGTCGGCGATCGACGGCCTCAACGCGGGCGGGCTCGCCGACCCGGAGGCGCTGGTGCTCCTGTACTCGGCCGTGATCGGCCCGTACATCGACATGGGCGCCCACGCCCGCGCGGCGCACGCGGCAGAGCTGGCGCTGGCACTGGCCCCGCAGGTCGCCGACCCGGCGCTGGTGGCGGGGATGCACCGGCAGGTGGCCCGCACCTTCCTCGCCGAGGGGCGGGTGGCGGACGCCGACGCCTCACTGGCGAAGGCCCAGGCCGTGTACCGGCAGCTGCGGCTGCGGACCGATCTGGCGCACTGCCACTGGATGCGCGGCTACGTCCAGGCGCAGCACGGGGAACTGGCGGCGGCGGAGCGGGAGCTGCGGATCGCCCGGGAGATGCTCACCGCCCGGCGGGCGGCGCTGTACACCGCGCAGGTGGAGGTGGAGCTGGCGGACGTGCTGCGGCGGCTGGGCCGCCACGAGGAGGCGGCGGAACTGGTGTCGGGGCTGCTGGCGGAGGGCTCGGACCCGGGCGCGGTGCACGCGGGCGGGGCGCACCGGCTGCTGGGGCTGATCGCCGAGGAGCGGGGGGACGCGGAGGCGGCCGAGGAGCACTACGTACGGGCGCTGGCGCTGCTGGAGCGGAGCGGGGCGGGCGGGGACCTGGCGGATCTGTGCCGGCTGCTGGGGGATCTGCTGCGGAGGGCCGGCCGGACGGAGGCGGCGCTGGACGCCTACCGCACGGGGCTCGGCCACCGCGCCGCCCCCGGCACCACCACCCTGGGCCCGGCCCCGGCGGCCCCCGCGTTCCACTGAAGCCGACCGCGTCCCCGCTGCGCTATTTATGCCCCGCCGGCGTTCGAGGCGCGGGTCTGGGGGCGGAGCCCCCAGGGACGGCCCCGCGCAGCGGCACCGCACCCGCACCCGGGATCACGGCTCGCCCGAGGCGCGGGCGCGGGCGCCCTCGCGGGTGCGGGCCGAGGCGGGGGCGCGGTGCGGGTGGCGGCGCAGGTACTCCTCCTCCAGCTCCTTCAGCCGCTGCGTATGCGTGGCCAGCGCGTCGTCCGAGCCGTGGAGCAGGGTCTCGTGGCGGGTGCGGTGGATGGTCTCCAGTTCCCTCAGCAACCGGCCGTCCTCGAGATCGCGCGGCGCCGCTCCGCCGGAGCGCTCTGCCATGGCAACCACCTCCACGTCCTACGGTAGACGCGTCGCGGCGGTTCAGCCGTCCGGCCCGGAGGCCACCTCCGGCGGGGGTTCCGGCGGCGGCAGGAGTGGGGCCGCGGCGGCGTGGGCGCGCAGGGCGCAGCGCACCGACCAGGTCACCGAGACCAGCGGCACCGCCACCACGGCGCCGACCACCCCGGCGGCGATGGCGCCCGCGACCACCGAGACGGCCACGACCAGCGGGTGCAGCGCCACCGCCCAGCTCATCACCAGCGGATGCAGCAGATGGCCCTCGATCTGGCCGATCACCACGATGAGGGCGAGCACCACGGCCGCGATGAACGGCCCCTTCGCCGCCAGCGCGACCACGGTGGCGATCGCGAGGGCGACCGGGGAGCCGATCAGGGGGATGAAGGCGGCGAAGAACTCCAGCAGGGCCAGCGGGAGGGCCAGCGGGACCCCGAGGAAGTAGAGCGCCACCCCGACGAGGATCGCGTTGGTCGCCGCGACCAGGAGGATCCCGTGCGTGTAGCCGGTGAACGTGCGCCACGCCGCGCGCCCGGCGAGGCCCACCCGCTCGCGCGCCGCCTCGGGCAGCTGGGCGCAGAACCAGGCCCACTGCCGGTCGCCGCCGTGCAGGAAGAAGACGGACGAGAACACGGCGAGCGCCAGGACGGTGAGCCACTGCACCACCTGCCCGGCGCCGCTGACGGCCGTGTTCAGCAGGGCGGAGCGGTGGGAGGACACGTACTCCCCCACGCGGGCCTGGAGGTCGGAGAGGGCCTGGGACCCCAGGCGGAACGGCGGGCGCGCCAGCCATTCCTGGATGCTGAGCGGAACTCCCTGACGAGGCGGTCGCTCTCCCCCGCCACCGCCTCCCCGACCAGGGCGAGCACGCCGAGCAGCAGGACCGCGCTGCCGACGAGGCTGACGGCCACCGCCAGCGAGCGGGGTACGAGCAGGGCCAGCCGGCGGGACAGCGGCGACAGCAGGGCGGTGATCACCAGGCCCAGGAACAGTGCGACGCCGATCTCGTGGAAGCGGCCCAGGACCACGAAGACCCCGTAGACGGCAGCCCCGACGACCAGCAGGCGCCACGCATGGGAGGCTGCCGTACGCAGGAACGGGGAGACCGGCGGCATGACCCATGGGTGCCACCGGGGGCCGCCCGTGCCACGCGCCGCGTGCCGTTTTGACCCGTCCGGGGAGAAAATGCGTTGCCCGGGGGTACGGCGGGCCCGCACGATGGCCCGTTGTGAGTAACTCCCGTCTGTCCTCCGTACTGCCCGACCTGTCCCCCTGGCGTTCCAGCCGTGACTTCCGGCTCCTCTTCTTCCAGGGCACGGTCACCTTCTTCGGCTCGTTCATGGCGATGATCGCCCTGCCGCTGCAGATCAAGCACCTGACGGACTCGCCGCTGGCCGTCGGCGCGATGGGCGCGGTGGAGCTGGTGCCGCTGGTGGTGTGCGGGTTGTACGGGGGCGCGCTGGCGGACGCGGTGGACCGGCGGCGGCTGATCCTGCTGACCGAGGCCGGGCTCGGGGTGCTGGCGCTGGTGCTGCTGGTGAACGCGCTGCTGCCGGAGCCGATGCTGTGGCCGCTGTACGTGGTGGCGGCGGGGGTGTCGGCGCTGAGCGGGCTGCAGCGTCCGGCCCTGGACTCGCTGATGGCGCGGATCGTGCCGCACGACCAGCTGACCGCCGCGGCCGCGCTGAACGCGCTGCGCTACCAGTCCGGGGCGATCGCCGGACCGGCGCTGGCCGGGGTGGTCGTGGCGTACGCCGGGTACGCGTCGGCGTACGCGGTGACCGTCGCGGCGTTCGTCGTCTCGGTGGCCCTGTGCGCGCGGCTGCGCCCGGCGCCGCCGGCGGGCGGCGGGGAGCGGCCGTCGCTGCGGTCGATAGCCGACGGGGCGCGGTACGCGTGGAGCCGACCGGTGCTGCTGGGCACGTACGCCGTGGACCTGGCGGCGATGTTCTTCGCGTTCCCCAACACGATCTTTCCGTTCCTCGCGGACGAGCTGGACGCCGAGTGGGCGCTGGGTCTGATGTACGCGGCGGGGGCGGTGGGCTCGCTGGTGCTGGGGCTGACCAGCGGCTGGGTGTCGCGGGTGCGGCGGCACGGGCTGCTGGTGGTGTTCGGGGCGGCCGGCTGGGGTCTGGCGATCGCCGCGGCGGGCTGGTTCTCGAACGTGTGGCTGGTGCTGGTGTGCCTGGCGGCGGCGGGCGCGGGCGACATGCTGAGCGCCCTGGGCCGCTCGACGATCTGGAACCAGACGATCCCCGAGGAGCTGCGGGGGCGGCTCGCGGGGATCGAGGTGCTCTCGTACATCGAGGTGCTCTCGTACAGCGTCGGGCCACAGCTCGGCCAGGTCCGGGCGGGCACGATGGCGGGCTGGACGGGGACCCGGCCGGCGTTCTGGAGCGGCGGCCTGGCCTGTGTGGCGTCGGTGGCGCTGCTGGCCGCGCTGCTGCCGAAGCTGATCTCGTACCACGCGGACACCGACGAGGACGCGCTGCGCCGCCGGGCGGCCCGTGAGGGCTCCGCCCCGGAGGCGGACCCGGCGGGCGCGGCCGCCTGAGCGGGAGCCGGGCGCGGCGACTGGGCGGGGGCCGGGCGCGGGACGCCCGAACGGCGGTCCTCGCGGTGCGGGGGGCGGCCGTCGCCCGGAGGGTGACGGCATGGGCGACTGGTGGTACCGCAACATCCTGGAGCCGGGGAAGCTCCCCCTGCTCCTGGCCCTGACGGCGTTCGTCCTGACCTTCGTGGCCACCCGGGTGATCACCCGGATGATCCAGGCC
>NZ_JZWV01001219.1 GCF_000966975.1 Streptomyces katrae
CGGGCCGGCAAGGGCCCCTTCCGCAACGTCACACCGGGCGGTCTGCACGTGCACCACTGCGTGCCCGGGGTGATCCTGATGACCGTCGGCGGTTTCACCGCGATCGCGGGCGGCCGCACGGGATGGGGTTCGTGGGTGGCGGCCGTGCTGTTCGGGATGGGAACGGGGCTGGTGCTGGACGAGTTCGCGCTGATCCTGCACCTGAGCGACGTCTACTGGAGCAAGGAGGGCACGCTCAGCGTCGAGGTGGTGCTCATGACCTCGGCACTGGCGGGGCTGCTGCTGTGCGGGTTCCTGCCGCTGGGCGTGGACGGCCTGACCGAGGACCAGCTGGAGAACCGCCTGTTCCTCGCGGTCACCGTGCTGTTCAACCTGCTGCTGGCCGTGGTGGCCCTGTTCAAGGGGAAGCCGCGGCTCGCGGTGTTCGGGATGGTGGTTCCGCTGATCGCCCTGATCGCGGCGGTGCGGCTGGCCCGGCCGGCGTCACCGTGGGCGCGCCGGTTCTACGGCGGCCGCCCGAGGGCCCGGGCCCGGACGCTGCGGCGCGCCTACCGGCACGACCGGCGCTGGAGCGGGCTCGAGCGCCGGATCGGCTACCTGATCGGCGGCGCGCCCAGCCGGTGAGTGGGGTGCTCAGGCGGCGGGGGCCCCGTCGAGCTCCCAGGCGTGGCGCTTGAACTCCCGGCGGAAGTCGGCGTGGTCCTCCCACTGGCGGGCGATGCCGCGCAGTACGTCCCAGTGGTGCTCCACCGACTGGTCGATGACCTTGCGCACGAGCGGCTCGGCCGTCTCCCGGGTGGCGATGAGCCCCTTGACGGCGGAGGCCTCCAGCACGCTGTTGCGCAGCGCGCGCAGGGCGCGGGAGGTGTCGTCCATGGCGAAGCCGCGCTCACTTCCGGTCTCCGCGTCGAACAGCGGGGTGAGCCGCGCCTCGATGAACGCGGTGATCCGCTCGAAGTGCTGCACGTCCATCAGGGTTCTCCCGTTCCCGCCGGCCGGCGCGAGGGCGCGGCGCGGCTGGTCTCGTCTCGTCTGGTTCGGAGCTGCTCCGGGTGGGGAGCTCCGGTGCAGGATACGAGGTCGGGTGCGCCCGGGGTGACGCCGGGCGGGCCGTCGGCCGCCCGGCTCAACGCCGCAGCGGGCCCGGTGCGGTGACGGCGAGGAGGGGCGGGGCCGGGGAGGCGTGGCGGTGGCCGCAGGGCTCGAAGAGCAGGACCACGGGCTCACCGGGGCGCTGGCGCCAGGAGATCCGCTCGGGCGGGACGGCGCAGCGGGGACAGGCGGGCAGCGGGCCCGGCTCGGTCCGGCACTCGGGCGCGGCCGTCGGCAGCGGCGGCACGGTGAGCGGGTCAGGCATGGGGGCTCCCTGGTCCGGAGGTTGCGCTGCAGGCACTGTGCCATGGGCGGTGCCTCCTCCGCACGGGCCAATCGTCCCGCGTTCCGGCAGGTCAGGGCCGACGGGTCCGGGGAAATCGGGCCGTCTGCGGGCAGTTGGTGATCAAGCGCTCCTCCGTTCGGCCTCCACCAGGCCCGACTCGTAGGCGGCGATGACCGCCTGCGCGCGGTCGCGGACGCCCAGCTTGCCGAAGACGCCGGTGAGGTGGTTCTTGACGGTGGAGACGCTGATGTCCAGTTCCGCGGCGATCCCGGCGTTGTCGAACCCGGTGGCGAGCAGCCGCCAGATCTCCAGCTCGCGCGGGGTGAGCCCGGCGGGGGCGGCCGGGGCGGGCCGGGGTTCGCGCGCGGTGGCGCGTACGTAGGTGGAGATCAGCCGGGTCAGCAGCCTCGGGGCGACGACGGCCTCTCCGGTGTGGACGGTCCGGACGGCGGCGATCAGTTCCTCCGGGGAGACGTCCTTGGGCAGGAAGCCGTAGGCGCCGGCGCGGAGGGCGGCGACCACGTACTCGTCCATGTCGAAGGTGCTCAGGGCAAGGACCCGGGAGGCGGGGCGGGCGGAGGCGAGTTCCGCGGTGGCGCGGACCCCGTCGAGGACGGGCATGCGGATGTCCATGACCACCACGTCGGGGTGCAGGTCCCGGGCGAGCGCCACCGCCTCGGCGCCGTCGCCGGCCTCGCCGACCACCTCGACGTCCGGGTGGGGCGCCAGGATCAGGCTCAGGCCGCGGCGCACCAGGGGCTGGTCGTCGGCTATCAGTACGCGGATCATCGGCGGTGGTCCTCTCGTTCTGCCCCGTCCGGGGCTCCGGCGGCGGCCGGGACCGGGAGGCGGGCCGCGACCCGGAAGCCGCCGTCCTCGCGGGGGGCGGCCTCCAGGGTGCCGCCGTGCAGGGCGACGCGTTCGCGCATGCCGATCAGACCGTACCCGGCGCGGCCGGACCGCGGCCGGGCGGGCGTGCGGCGCGGCGGCCCGTCGCCGGGGCCGTCGTCGCAGACCTCGACCGACACCTCCTGCGGCCGGTAGGTCAGCCGGACCCGGGCGTTCGCGTTCCCGGCGTGTTTGCGGGCGTTGGTCAGGGCCTCCTGGACGACCCGGAACACGGTCAGGCCGACGGTGGGCGGAAGCGGGCGGACCGTGCCGTGCACGGTGAACTCCGTGTCCATGCCGGCCAGCCGGGACTCCGTGACGATCCGCTGGAGGTCGGCGGTGCCGGGCTGCGGGGCGGGCGGGGCGGACTCCGCCTCCTCGCCGGCCCGCAGGACGTCGAGCAGCTGTCGCATCTCGCCGAGGGCCATCCGGCCGGAGGCCTCCAGGGTCACGAGGGCCTCGCGGGCCGCTCCGGGGTCGTGCTCCAGGCTGACGCGGGCCCCGCCGGCCATCAGCTGCATGGTGGTGATGTGGTGGGCGACGATGTCGTGCAGCTCGCGGGCGATCCTGCGGCGTTCCTCGGCCACCGCCCGTTCGGCGAGCAGCTGCCGGTTGGCCTCGACCTCCCGCTGCCAGCGGTTGGCGGCGACGGCGGCGCCGACGACCAGGGCGGCGGCGACGGCGTTGGTCAGGACGTTCAGGCCGGAGGGGATCAGGGAGCCGCCCAGGCCGACGGCGGCCAGCGGGACGGTGGCCAGGCCCGCGGCGGCGACCGCGGCGGGCCGGCAGCGGCGGCCCACGGTGAAGAGGGCGACGGTCAGGGTCAGGCCGAAGTGCGGCGCCGCCGGGGTGGCGACGTTCACCACCAGGCCCAGGGTGAGCACGGCGCCGAGCACCGGGAGCGGGTGGTGGCGCCGGAACAGGAGGGTCAGGGCGGCCAGGACCAGTCCGAGCGCGCCGGTGACCGTGAAGGGGGTCCCGTCCACCACGGCGCTGAGGGACAACCCGGTGAGGTCGGTGGCCGCCGCCCCCACCGCCACCAGTCCGTCGCCCCGCGTCCACTCCAGGCGCTCGGCGCGCGTGCCCATTCGGTTCCCGCCTCCTCCGCGGGCCGCCCCCGCCCGGCCGGTCCGGGGCGGCGCGCGGCCGTCGCACGGAGCTCCATTCTGGCAAAACGCCCTGGTCGGGGCACCGGCCCCGGGTCGGGGAACGGACCAGGACCTCAGTCCTGGTCCGGGACTCGGCCCGGACCGGGGTCCCGGGGGCGGATCCTTCCGTGCCCCGACGCGCGGTGTCCGGGCGGCTGGTGGTCTGGAGACCAGCCGGCGATCGGGCCGGCGGTGGGCTTCGCAGAGACCGGAGGAGAGAAGTGATCCGCGCCCTGACGGGATGTTCGACGAGACACGCGTGGAAGGTGATCGCCGTCTGGGCGGTGGTGGGCATCGCACTCGCCCTGCTGGGCCAGGCGTTCGTGTACCGGGCGACCGAACCCGGCGATGCCGGTTTCCTGCCGGAGAGCTACGACTCGGCGGCCGCGCTGCGGATCGCCGAGCAGGACTTCGGGGTGCGTCCGGACGCCGACCCGCTGACCGTGCTCGTGGCCCGTACGGACGGGGCGGCGCTGACGGCCGCCGACGAGCGGCGGATCGGGGAGGTGGCCGGGCGGCTGTCCCGGCAGCGGGTGGTCATGCCGCGGGCGGAGGACGATACACCGCTGGTGCAGGACCATTCCCAGGTGCCCCGGATCGGGGCGGGGGCGACGGCGCCGGAACGGGCGTTCCGGCTGATTCCGGTGGAGCTGACGGGCAATCCGCAGGATCCCGGGGTGCAGGGCACCTACCGGGCCTTCCGGGAGCAGGCGCGCGGGGCGTTCCAGGAGGCGGGGCTGCGGACCGGGTTCACGGGCGGGCTGGCCACGACCGTGGACACGGCCGACGCGGAGGAGACCCGCACCATGGTCGTCGGCCTCGCGATGACCGGGCTGATCGTGCTGCTCCACGTCCTGGTGTTCCGCAGTCTGGCGGCGGCCCTGCTGCCGCTGCTGACGGTGACGATCGTCGGCGGGGCGGCGTCGGGCGCGGTGGTCGGGGCGGCCCTCCTGACGGGGATCGACCTGGCCCCCTCCACGCCCGGGCTGATCAACGTGGTGCTGATCGGCATCGGCATCGACTACTTCCTCTTCCTGCTGTTCCGCTTCCGCGAGCAGCTGCGCGCCCACCCCGGGCAGTCGGGCCGGGAGGCGGCGGCCGAGGTCGCGGGCCGGGTGGGGACGGCGGTCACTTCGGCGGCGCTGACGATCGTGGCGGCGTTCGCCACGCTCGGGGTCGCCTCCTTCGGCCAGTTCCGGGTGCTGGGCCCGGCCATCGCGGTGGCGGTGCTGGTGATGCTGCTGGGCAGCCTGACGCTGATGCCGGCGCTGCTGGCCGTGACGGGCCGCCGGATGTTCTGGCCCTCGCGGTCCCTGCGGCGGGCTCCGCGCGCGGGTGCGGCGGGGCGGCTCGGTGAGCTGGCCGCCCGCCGTCC
>NZ_JZWV01001220.1 GCF_000966975.1 Streptomyces katrae
CCCTGGCGGTGGGCGCGGTGCTGGTCCTCGGGGCGCTGACGGCGGGGGCTGCCGGGGTGCGGATGGACTACGGGCAGGGCGGCGCGGGCGGTGAGCGGACCGCGGCCACCCGGACGGCGGAGGAGATCGCCCGGTCGATGCCGGCGGGGGTCTCGGATCCGGCGACCGTGTTCGTCAAGGCGCGGGACGGGCGCCCGATGACCGCCGAGCGGGTGGCGGGGCTGGCGGGGGCGCTGGCGCGGGTGCCCGGGGTGGGTCAGGTGACCCCGGCCGTGCTCAGCGCGGACCGTGGCGCCGCCCGCCTCGACCTGTTGCTGACGGCGGAACCGGGCGGGCAGCAGGCCCGTGACCTGGTGTCGGGTCCGGTGCGGGAGACCGTACGGGCGCACGTGCCGGCCGGGACCGAGGCGCACGTCGGGGGCACGGCCGCGGTGTTCGCCGACATCGCGGTGGCGGTGGGCGAGGACCTGGAGGTGGTCTTCCCGGTGGCGGCGGTGCTGATCGCGCTGATCCTGCTGGTGCTGCTGCGCAGCCTGCTGGCGCCGGTGGTGCTGATGGTGGCGGTGGGGCTCGGGTTCACGGCCACGCTGGGCGCGGCGACGCTGGTGTTCCAGCACGCGCTGGGCCGGCCGGGGGTGGACTTCACGCTGCCGCTGGTGCTGTTCCTGTTCGTGGTGGCGCTCGGCACCGACTACAACATCCTGGTCGCCGACCGGATCCGCGAGGAGATGGAGCGCCCCGGCCCGGCGCGGGCGGCGGTGGGCCGTGCGGTGCGGCACACGGCCCCGGCGGTGGCGACGGCGGGCCTGGTGCTGGCCGCCTCCTTCGGCAGCCTGGCGGTGAGCCCGCAACCGGGCCTCCAGCAGACCGGGTTCGCCACGGCGGTGGGCATCCTGCTGTCGGCCTTCGTCCTGTCGGTTGTCCTCGTCCCGGCTCTGGCGGCCCTGCTGGGCCGTTCCCTGTGGTGGCCGGTGCGGCCGCGCGCGAAGACGGCTGCGGACGGGGAGCGGCCGGCCGCCGGCGCGGAGCGGGCGGAGCCCGGGCGGGTGCCGGTCGGCTGAGGACCGGCCGCCCGCCCGGCCGGTCAGCTGACGCGGAAGGCGATCGCCTCGGGTTCCCGGTGGAAGGTGACCCGGTCCCAGCCGGGGAACGCCAGGTCCGTGACGGCGAGCAGCCGGCCGGAGGCGTCGTGGACGGTGCGGCGTACCGAGAGCCCGCAGGCGGGGGACGCGGCGGCGGGGTGGCTGGTGCGGGTCATCGTGATGGTCTCGGCGGTGCGGCCGCGGGCCGCGGCCCGTTCCAGCCAGCGGTGCAGCGGCCGCAGGTCCTCCTCGCGGGCGGCGGCCGGCCGCCGCAGGTAGACGGCGAGTTCCGGGGTGCGGGCCACGATGCCGGGGCAGAGGTAGGTCACGGTGTGCTGGAGGATGCGCCCGCCGGACCCGTACACCCGGTGGTGGTGGACCAGGGTGCGTTCCCCGCCGGCCATGCCGAGCAGCGCCGCGAGCGAGGGCGGCACGGTGACCAGGGCGAGCCGGGCGCGGGCCGGACCGGCCGGGCCCCGGTCGCGCGGGGCGGGGTACGGGGGCCGGTCCGCGACCGCCGCGCCGGCGGCCCGCTCCGGCCTCGGTGGCGGTACGGCGCGGGTGCCCCGGCGGCCGGTGACCACCAGGCCGTCGGCGCGCAGCTCCTGGAGGGCGGCCCGGACGGTCTGCCGGTTGACCTCGTAGCGGGCGGCGAGGGTGCGTTCGGAGGGCAGTCTGCCTCCGGAGGTCCGGGCGGCGTGGTCGAGTTCGTCCCGCAGCGCTGCGGCGATGCGCTGGTACTTGGGCATGGCGGCCGGGCCGCCGCCCCGCGAAGGGGAGGGCATGGCTTCTCCTCTGACGGGTGGTCAAGGACTGCGCGGTCTGCCCCACCAACCTAGCATTGGTCTATACCTTTCGGCATGGGAGAGGGCCGGTCCGGCGCCACCTTGGCCGGATCCGGCTGCGGCCCCCTCCCCCGCCCGCTATCCGCGCAGGGGGTTGGGCAGTTCCAGGTACCGCGCGTCCGCACCGTCCGCACGGGTCCACCGCAGCAGCAGGTTCGTCTTGGCCGGAAGCGCGGGGGCTTCGAGGAGCCGTGCGACCTCGGGCAGGCCGTGCTCGGCGTCGTAGCGCAGGAACTCCTCGCGGACCGCCGGCCACAGCCGTCCGGCCAGCTCCGGGCGGTGCTCGGCCAGGGCTCCGGCCACCTCCGCCAGGTGGTTGACGACCAGGCAGTACACGAGCCGCTCCCAGGCCGCCGCACGCGGCATGTCCTGCGGGAGTTTGACCCCCTCCGCGTCGCGGAAGAGGGCCTGCACGGGCATGCCGCGGCCGTCGACGGCGACCAGGCAGTTCTGGAGGTGGGCCTCCAGCACGATCCCGTGCCGCGCGAACAGGTCGAGCACCGGGGGGACGACGTGGCGCAGGTACGCCCGCCACCACCCCGCCGGATCGGGGGCGTCCTCCAGCGGGCTGCCGGGGAAGCCCTCGGCCAGCGCCGCGCACAGCAGCGGCACCGCCCCCGGGAGCAGCCGCCCGCGCAGCCCGTCGCGGACCAGGAGGGCGAGTTCCTCGAAGGCGAAGGCGGCGGTGCGGTAGCCGCGGTCGCACAGCCAGACGGCGCTCGCCCCCGTACGGCGGCGCAGGTCGGCGAAGCCCTCCTCCACCGCGGAGTCGGTGCGGCGGAGCTTGATCAGGTCGTGGCGCCACAGCCGGCGCACGTCGTTGGTGATGCGGACGTCGAGGCTGAACTTGGCGAACAGGTCGGCGTCCGGGCCGGACGCGTGCACGGTACGGATCGAGGCGGTGGGCCACACCGGCAGCCGGGTCGGGCCGAGCCGCAGCAGGCGCCCGTCGGCGAAGGCCTCGCGCACCTCGCGGCGGCCGGCGACCAGGTCGAGCTGCCAGGGGTGCGCGGGCAGCGCCCGGTAGCCGGCCGGCGGACGGGGGCCGTCGAGGATCCCGGCCAGCGCGTCCACGGCCTCCGCGGCCGCCGCACCGCCCTCCTCGGCCACCTGGTCCTCGCGCAGCCCCAGCACTGCCTCCCCATGAGCAGGGCCTGCTCGGAGCGGACGTAGGGGTCCTCGGGCACCTCGGCGGCGGCCCGGGCGGCCAGCAGGGCGGCGACGGTGTCACGGCTGTCGGCCATCTCCACCGGCAGCTCGTCGTTGGAGACGCCCGTGTGGCGCAGCAGCTCGTCCGCGGTGAGCTTGACGAGTTCGGCGTGGCTGAGCGGGTGCCAGCCGGCCTCGGTGCGCAGCTCGGGGTCCGCGGGCCGGCGGCCGCCGCCGACCCGCAGGAGCCGGCCGCTGCCGCGCAGCCGGTGGACCCGCCCGCCCTCGGCGTCGGTCACCTCCCGCAGCAGGCAGTTCAGGAGCGGGGCGGCTGCGTAGGCATCGGCGGCGGCGTTGAGGTCCACTGGATCCATTCGGGGCTTCGGAACTTCGGTGCTTCGGTGCGCCGGGGTCCGCGGATCGGACGACCGGCCGTGATCTTCAGTATCCGGGATGATGACCTGATCATCGGGTACATCCCTCAGTCGAAGCGATCCGAACGAAGCGATCCGAAAGGAACGGAACCCTGGACCGCAGCACGCACCATTCCCCGCCCGACCCCGGCCCCTCCCCGGCGGGCACCGCCGAGGAGGCGATCGCCGCCGCGCTGGCCGGCGTACGGCCCGGGCTCGGGTCCGCGTACGAGGCCGCGCTGGAGGGCGCGCGCTCCGCCGTGCTGACCCGGCTCTGGCGGGCGCTCGCCTTCGAACCGCTGCCGTGGGTGGTGGGCCGGGAGCAGGGACCTGACTCCCTGAGACTGCTGCTGGCCGGGGGCGGGCGGCTGGAGGGGCCGCGGCCGGACCCGTACGCGACGGACGCCTACGTCACCGAGGTGCGGCTGGACGGGCGGGCCTACCGGCAGGCGGCCCGGCTGGTCGGGGCACTGCGCGTACCGCACGGCGCGGCCGGCCCCCTCGGAGCCGCCTTCGCCTCCTTCGCCGCCGAACTGGACGACAGCACCGCCTCCCTCGCCCTGTCCCGGGCCGGGCAGCCGCCCGGGGAGCGGGCGGAGCCCGGCACCGCCTGGGAGTGGGAGCAGCGGGTGGTCGACGGGCACCCCTACCACCCCAACTGCCGCTCCCGGCCCGGGTTCTCGGTGGCCGAGCAGCTGGCGTACGCGCCGGAGCACGGGCCGCTGGTGCGACTCGGGCTGGTCCGGGTACGGGCCCGGGAGTGCATGGTCGCCGGGGACTGGCCGGCGGAGCTGCGCGACGGGGACCGGATCCTGGTCCCGGTCCACCCCTGGCAGGCCGAGCACGTGCTCAAGGGCGAGGAGGTCCTGCCGGGTCCGGCCGCGCACCCGCTGATGGCCCTGCGCACCCTCGCCCCGGCGGCGGGCGGCGCCCATGTGAAGACGGCCCTGAGCACGCGGCTGACCTCCTCGGTACGGGACATCTCCGCCTACTCCGTGGAGACGGCCGCCGTGGTGTCGGCGTTCGCGCACGCGCTGGCCGAACGGCTGGACGGCCGCCTGCACATCACCCGCACCCTGGGCGCGGCCACCGCCTACAGCCCTGACCTGGCGGCGGTGCTCCGCGAGGCCCCGGAGGCGTACGCGCGGGCCGGGGAGCGGGTGGTCCCGGTGGCGGCGCTGGCGGGCACCCGGCTCGCCCGTTCGGCGGACTGGCCGGCTCGCCCGTTCGGCGGGCTGGCGGGCGGAGTTCGCCCGGCTGGCGCTGTCGGTGTGCCTGCGGGTGCTGGAGCTCGGGGTGGCACTGGAGGCCCACGGGCAGAACCTCCTGGTCGTCCTGGCGGCCGACGGCACCCCGCTGCGGCTGGTCTACCGCGACCTGGCCGACATCCGGATCAGCCCGGCCCGGCTGGCCCGGCACGGCCTGCCGGTGCCGCCGCTGTCGGGCCGGCTCGTGACGGACGACGAGACGGTGCTGCGGCGCAAGACGTTCGGCTCGCTCGCGGCGGGGGCCCTCGCCGCGACGGCGGGCTCACGGCACGCCTTCGGGGAGGCACTCGCGGCGGGCCTGGACGGGCTCGCACCGACCGCCGACTCGGAGGTGCTGCGGGGTCCGCTGCCGGTGAAGGCACTCACCCTGATGCGGCTCAGCCCGGGGGTGCCCGGCGACCAGTGGACCCTGCTGCCCAGCCCGCTGGCCGGGGATTGAGGGTACGCAGGGGCGGGCTTTCACCCCGGGAGCAACTCACCGTCCTCTTCACCGGGTTCGCCCGGGTGCCGGCCCCGGCGGCTACGCGCCGGCCGCCTTCGCGGCCGCCGGCGGGGCCTGGCGGAGGCGGCCCGTGGGGTCCGGCAGGCGGAGAGGGGGGAGTCGGGACCCCGGGGCTTCGTCCCGGCCCGCGAGCCGCCGGCTCCCTGACGGGTCCGGGCCGGGCGGCGGGGCCGTGCGGTGTCCTCCGTTCGGGGGACAACCCGCTTCCGGCGGGCCCGCCTTCGCCCCGATCGGGGCGGGCGGTGGCAGGAAGGAAGTATGAAGATTACACGTCGCCGGGTCCTCACCGGCGCGGCCGCAGCCGTGCTCGGCGCCGCCGGAGCGGGCTTCCCCGCCCGGGCGCGTCCGGCCCGGGCG
>NZ_JZWV01001221.1 GCF_000966975.1 Streptomyces katrae
GAGTTGGACGGGCGGGTGGTCCGTCCGGGGGACGGGGACTACGCGGAGGCCCGGCAGCTGTTCCAGCCCCGCTACGACTCCGTGGCCCCCGGCGCCGTGGCCTATCCGGCGCACGCCGGCGACGTGGCGGTCTGCCTGGACTTCGCCCGCCGTTCGGCCGCCCGGGTGGTGCCGCGCGGCGGCGGGCACGGCTACGCGGGCTGGTCGACGGTGGACGCCGGGCTGGTGGTCGACCTCGGGGCCATGGCCGGGGTGGCGGTCGAGGGGGACGAGGTGCACGTCGGCGCGGGCGCCCGGCTGGCCGACGTGCACGCGGCCCTCGCCGGGCGCGGCCTGGGCGTGCCCGCCGGGCTCTGCCCCTCCGTCGGCATCGCCGGCCTCACCCTCGGCGGCGGCCTGGGCATCGCCTCCCGGGCCCACGGCACCACCTCCGACCGGCTCACCGGGGCCCGCGTGGTGACCCCGGACGGGGTGGTCCGCGAGGCCGGACCCGACCGGGACCCGGAGCTGTTCTGGGCGCTGCGCGGCGGCGGGGGAGGCAACTTCGGCGTGGTCACCGAGTTCCGGCTGCGCACCCATCCCGTCGGGGACGCCGCCTTCGCCGAACTGCACTGGGCGGGCGCGGACTCGGCGGCGGTGGTGCGCGGCTGGCAGCGCTGGCTGGGCGGGCTGGCGGACCCGTTCTGGAGCCAGGCCGAGTTCACGGTGGAGGCCGGGTCCGCCGCCGCCCTGGCCGTCCGGGCGGTGTGCCTGGACGGGCGCGCGGAGCTGGAGCGGGAACTGTCCCGGCTGGCCGGCCTGGTGGGGCGCGGGCCGCGGGACTCGTGGATCACCGTGCGGAGTTACGGGAACACCGTGCGGGCCCTGGCCGGCTGCCCCGGCGGCGGGCCCGAACGGTGCCGGCTGCCGGGGCGGCTGCCCGGCCGGGATCCGCGGGGGCTCCTCGGCCGGGACTCCTACGCGGCCCGCTCCGACTTCTGGGGCGGGCCCGGGCTGCCGGACGCGGCGGTCGGGGCGGTCCTGGACGCCCTCGGGCGGTACGGACGGGAGGTTCCGCCGGGCGGTACGGGTGTGGTCCAGTTCGACGGGGTGTGCGGCGGGGCCGTGAACCGGGTGCCGGCCGGGGCCACCGCCTTCGTCCACCGCGACAGCGCCTTCCTGGCCCAGTACCTCGCGTACTGGCCGCCGTCCGCGACCCCCGCCGAGGCAACCCGGCACCAGGACTGGCTCGACGGGCTGTGGCGGGCCCTGCGCCCGTGGGCGGGCGGCCGGGCCTACCAGAACTACGCCGACCCGAAGCTGACCGGCTGGCGCGAGGCCTACTACGGGCCCAACCTCGCCCGCCTGGAGCAGGTCCGGCGCACCTACGACCCGGAGCGGCTGCTGCGTTTCCCCCAGGCCGTCTGAACCCCGGGCTCCTCCCCTCAGGCCGGCGGGCCCCGCGGGCCGTCACGAACAGGAACGAGACACATGCTGCGTACGTTCACCCTGGCGGCGGCGACCGCCGCCCTGCTGCTCCCCGGCGGGCCGCTGCCCGGCGCGGGGTCCGGCAACGCCGAGGCCGCGACCGGGCGCTGGACCGCGCGGGAGGCCGCCGCGTTCTGGACCC
>NZ_JZWV01000149.1 GCF_000966975.1 Streptomyces katrae
CGGAAGGACGATGAGACTGACGGGAAAGCCCCAACCCGTCTCTGAGACCGCCCGGCCGAGATCCCGACCATCCCGGTACCGGTCAGCTGTTCCAGGTTCCGGGCTCCAGGCTCCAGGCTCCAGGTTCCGGGTCCCCGTTCTCCGGCGCTCCGGCTAGCTCACCCGGGATCTGCGGACCGAGAAGGTCACGAAGCCTGCGCCCAGGCCCAGGCAGAGGGTGCCGCCCAGGACGTACGGGGTGGTGTCGACGCTGCCCGTGTCGGCCAGGGAGAGGACCGTGATCGTCGCCGGGTGTTCCTCCGGGGCGATGGTGCCGTCGCCCGTGCCCTCGCCCGTGACGGTGCCCGTGTTGGCGGCGGCCGGGGCTGCGGAGGAGGTCTGGGTGTCCGGGGCGGTGGCGTTCGCCGACGGGACGAACCAGAGGGCGGCGAGGAGGGTGGTCGCTCCGAGAGCGGTGAGCAGCGGTCGAGGTGCGGACACGGTGCGATCCCCCTTGCGGAAGCAGCGAATTGGCCGTGTGCGCAGATGCTAGTGAAAGGGGCGGGTCGCGGGAAAGTCGAGGCTGTCAGGGGCTTACTCTCCGTCGTATGAACCCTTCTGAGACATCACGGTACGTACGACTTCGGGTGGATTTGGTGCTGGAGGTATCGGATTCCGATGCCCTCATCGGCGCCGCCCTCGCGCACATCAAGGCCGACGAGTTCATGCCGGACGAGGAACGCGCACATGCCGAGTCCGCGGTGAGGGAAGATGAGTCCGAGGCCCTGGCCTACCTCGTCGACCCGACGGACCTGGTCGCGGAGCTCGCCGGCGTGGAGCTGGCCCAGGCCTCCTGGAGCAGTGAGCCCGTCGAATACGACCCCGAGTCCCTGGAGTGGGACCTGGACGAGGAAGATGGGGTCTTCGAAGAAGAGGCCGACAACGCCTGACCGTGGGGTTGCACACATTCGAACGGAGTGTGGAACCGATCCGCGTCGTTAACGCGTTGTCAGGACGTGCAGGGGGTGATCCCCCCTGCCCGGCCCGATCCCGGGAATGCAGCCTCGGGGTTTCCGGCAACGATGGAGTGACGTGTGAGGACGTACAGCAAGCGGCGGCGAAGGTCCCTGGTGGCCGTGTCCGCCGTGCTCGGCGGCGTACTGATGCTTTCGGCCTGCAATGGCGGGGGTGACGACAAGTCTCAGGGCGGCGGCTCCGGCAAGTCCCAGGCCGAGGTCGACGCGGCGGCGGCGAAGGACGCCTCCAAGGCGAAGATAGCGATCACGCCGAAGGACGGCGCCACCAACATAGCCACGACCGACGGAGCGAGCGTCACGGTAAGTGACGGCACGCTCACCAAGGTCGAGCTGAAGAGCTCGGACGGCGCGGCCGTCGAAGGCAAGATCGCGGCCGACGGCAAGAGCTGGAAGCCGGCCGGTGCGCTGAAGCGCTCCACGAAGTACGCCCTGTCGGCGACCGCGAAGGACGAGGCCGGGCGCGAGGCGCACGAGAACGCCTCCTTCACCACCCTGTCGCCCGAGAACAGCTTCATCGGCGACTACACGCCGGAAGAGGGTCAGACGGTCGGCGTGGGCATGCCGGTCTCGATCAACTTCAACAAGCCGATCAAGGACACGAAGGCCGTCCAGGCGGCCATCACGGTCACCTCCAGCAGCGGCCAGGAGGTCGTCGGCCACTGGTTCGGCAACCAGCGCCTGGACTTCCGCCCCGAGCAGTACTGGCAGGCGAACTCCACCGTCACGCTGAAGCTGGCCCTCCAGGGCGTGCAGGGCGCGCCCGGCATCCAGGGCGTGCAGAACAAGACCGTCACCTTCAAGATCGGCCGGAGCCAGGTCTCCACGGTCGACACGAAGACCAAGAAGATGACGGTCACCCGGGACGGGCAGGTCCTCAAGACCATCCCGATCTCGGCGGGCTCCCCGGAGAACCCGACCTACAACGGTCAGATGGTGATCTCCGAGAAGTTCAAGGAGACCCGGATGGACGGCTCCACCGTCGGCTTCAAGAACAGTGAGGGCAAGGGCGAGTACGACATCAAGGACGTCCCGCACGCGATGCGGCTGTCCACGTCGGGCACGTTCATCCACGGCAACTACTGGGGCGACGACTCCATCTTCGGCAACGTGAACACCAGCCACGGCTGTGTCGGTCTGAACGACGCCAAGGGCGCCAACGACCCGGACACCGCCGGTGCGTGGTTCTTCGAGAACTCGCTCATCGGCGACGTGGTCACCGTGGTGAACTCCCCGGACAAGACCATCAAGCCGGACAACGGCCTCAACGGCTGGAACATGAGCTGGGCCGAGTGGAAGGCCGGTCCGTCCGCCTGATGTGACGTGACGTGACCGCGAGGTGGTGAACGGCGGGGAGCCCCGGGCTTCCCGCCGTTCCGCTTTTCCCGGGGAAGCTGTGAGCGGGCTGTGAATACGGCCTTCGTGGCGCGTTCTTATGCTTCTCTCACCCTGGGCTTATCCGGCCATCACGGGTGCTTCCTAGCTTCGCCCGCATGTTCTTCACCTACCTCCGGCGCGAGCTGCGCCGACGCCGGAAGGCCGCACTCGTCGTCGCCTCGGGGCTCGCCCTCGGCATCGCCCTCGTCATCGTCGTCACCTCCGTCTCCGCCGGCATGGCCGCGGCGCAGGCCAAGGTCCTCCAGTCGCTCTACGGGCTGGGTACGGACATGACCGTCACCAAGGCCCAGAAGCCCCCGGAGGACGGCGCGAACGGCAACCGCCCCAGGTTCCGCTTCGACGCCCGCGGGGAGGGCGAGGGCGGTGACGGCGAGCAGAGCAGCGACATGGTGATCCCGCAGGGCTTCGCGACCCTCGACGCGGCCACCGTCGGCGAGGTCGGCGGGCAGGACGGGGTGGCGAAGGCCGTCGGCGGGCTCAGCCTCCAGGTCGTCAAGGTCAATGGCCAGTTCAAGCGCGGCGAGCTGCGCCGCGCCGAAGGCCAGGGCGGCGGCCAGGGCGGTCAGGGCGGCCAGAACGGCGGCCGGTCCGGCGGTGGCCGGGGCGACACCGTGCAGGGCGGCGGCGCCGACTTCGACGTCAACTCCTTCTCCGTGTACGGGGCGGACGTCACCCAGACCGGGATGGGCCCGCTCACCACCTCGAAGATCACCTCGGGCCGCGGCTTCCAGACGGGTGAGACCGATGCCGCCGTCGCCGTCCTCGACAGCGCCTACGCCCAGAAGAACAAGCTCGACGTGGGCGCCGAAGTCACCGTCAAGAACACCAAGTTCAAGGTCGTCGGCATCGCCACCGCCGACAGCGGCGACGCCGCCGCCAACGTCTACGTCCCCCTCAAGCAGGCCCAGACCCTCGCCGGCACCCCCGACAAGATCACCACCGTCTACGTCCAGGCGAAGGACTCCCAGGCGATCGGCTCCGTCAAGCAGGCCATCCAGAAGAACGTCCCCGACACCACCGTCACCACCTCCGCCGACCTCGCCGACACCGTCTCGGGCTCCCTCTCCACCGCCTCCTCCCTCGCCTCCACCGTCGGCACCTGGCTCTCCTACACCGTCCTCGCCGCCGCCTTCCTCGTCGCCGGCCTCCTCACCTCCTCCGCCGTCTCCCGCCGCGTCCGCGAGTTCGGCACCCTGAAGGCCCTCGGCTGGAAGAGCGGCCGCGTCACCCGCCAGGTCGCCGGAGAGGCCCTGGTCAACGGCCTGATCGGCGGCGCCCTCGGGATCGGCCTCGGCCTCGCCGCCGCCTACGCCATCACCGCCGCCGCCCCCAGCCTCACCGCGCACCTCGGCGGCGGCGGTCGGCGCCGGCCGGGGCGCGGGCGGCGGCGGGGGCCGGATGTTCGGGCAGGGCGCCCGGCACGCCGCCGCCAAGGCCGTGGACGTGGCCCTCACCGCGCCCGTCTCCCTCTCCACCATCGGCCTCGCCGTGGCCCTGGCCGTCGCGGGCGGACTCGTCGCCGGCGGCTTCGGAGGCTGGCGCGCCTCCCGGCTCCGCCCGGCGGACGCCCTGCGCCGCGTCGAGTAGCCCGCGCACGTCCCCCCGTACGCACCCACCCCACCCCACCCGAGGGAACGAGAAGATGTACCAGCTCACCGGAGTCACCAAGCGCTACCAGCGCGGCAAGCAGACCGTCGACGCGCTCGCCGGAGTCGACCTGACCATCGAGGACGGCGGCCGGCTCGTCATCCAGGGCCCCACCGGCGGCGGCAAGTCCACCCTGCTGCAGATGCTGGGCGGCCTCGACCGGCCGACGGCCGGCCAGGTCGTCCTCGACGGCGTGGACCTGGGCGCGATCTCCGAGGCCCGGCTCACCAAGGTCCGCGCCGAGAGCATCGGCTTCGTCTTCCAGTCCTTCAACCTGATCCCCACGCTCACCGCCCAGGAGAACGTCGAGACCGCCCTCGTCCCCCTCGGCCTGAAGACGGCCGAGCGGCGCGCCCGGGCCGCGGAGGCGCTGGAGTCGGTCGGGCTGGGCGAGCGCACGGGCCACCTGCCCGCGGAGCTGTCCGGCGGCCAGCAGCAGCGGGTCGCGATCGCCCGCGCCCTGGTGAAGAAGCCGAAGGTGCTCCTGGCGGACGAACCCACCGGCAACCTCGACGAGTCCACCCGCGACGAGGTCATGGACCTCCTCGAAGGCCTCTGGAAGGACCACGGCCTGACCTTCGTGATGGTCACCCACGACAGCGCCCTCGCCAAGCGGGCGCCCCGCGTCGCGACGATCGAGCGGGGACGGGTGACGGTCACCGAGAACCTGTTCGGCCGCTGATCCCGCCGACCGTCGCCGTCGCTCAGGCCCGCTCCTCCGCGGG
Organism: Streptomyces katrae; assembly: GCF_000966975.1. Lineage (GTDB taxonomy): Bacteria > Actinomycetota > Actinomycetes > Streptomycetales > Streptomycetaceae > Streptomyces > Streptomyces katrae. The sequence continues at coordinate 4,784 of NZ_JZWV01000149.1, forward strand.
CGCCGGGGCCGACGGCGGCGGCATCGGGGCCGTCCACGACGACAGCAGGCGCAGGGCGTCCGCCGACGGGGAGCCCGGGGCGGCGTGGAAGGTGACCAGGAACTGGGCCGGGTCGTCGGGCAGGGTCAGCGTCTCGAACGACAGCTCCAGCTCGCCCACCAGCGGATGGCGCAGCCGCTTCACCCCGTGCGTCTTGTCCGCCACCGTGTGCGCCGCCCACAGCCGGCGGAACTCCTCGTTCTTCACCGACAGTTCCCCGACCAGCGCCGTCAGCTGCTCGTCGTCCGGGTGCTGGCCGGCGTACAGGCGCAGGTTGCTGACCACCTCGCAGGCCCGGCACTCCCAGTCGGCGTACAGCTCCGCCGTCGCCGGGTCCAGGAACACCAGCCGCACCAGGTTCCGCTCCGCCGCCGGGTGCGCCCCGAAGTCCCCGAAGACGGCCGCCGCCAGCCGGTTCCAGCCGATCACGTCCTGACGCCGCCCCACCAGGTACGCCGGTACGCCCTCCATCGCGTCCATCAGCGTGCGCAGCTCCGGGCGGACCTGCTGGGGGCGCCGGGCGCGGCCGCCCCTGCGGATGCGGGGGCTCGCCAGGTGGTTCAGGTGCGCCGTCTCCACTTCGCCCAGGCGCAGCGCCCGCGCGACGGCGTCCAGCACCTCCGCCGACACGTTGTGGCCGTGGCCCTGCTCCAGGCGCGTGTAGTAGGCCACCGACACCCCGGCCAGCTGCGCCAGTTCCTCCCGGCGCAGCCCGGGCACCCTGCGGCGCCGCCCGTGGTCGGGCAGGCCCACGTCCTCGGGGCGCAGGCGGGCCCGGCAGGTGCGGAGGAAGTCTCCCAGTTCGGCGCGTTGGTCCAGGTGGTGGTCCATAGCGCAAGTATCCGTGGAGCGGCGCCGCCGCGCGGGCCCCAGCCTGACCCCCTCAGGGGTACGCACGGCAGTCCTAGGCTCAGCAGGGGGCTGGGTGGCCGGGCCGCGCCGGGGCATGGTGGGTGTCATCGCAGCACGGACGCCCGGCCGGCCGGAACCCATCCGGAAGGCCGGCCGGCGTCCACGTCCGAGGAGAACACCCCATGTCCGTGACCCAGGCAGCCGCCTACGCCGCCCCCGCCCCCAAGGCCCCGCTGGAGCGCACCACCGTCCCGCGCCGCCCGGTCGGCGAGCACGACGTCCTCATCGAGGTCAAGTACGCCGGCATCTGCCACTCCGACATCCACCAGGCCCGCGACGGCTGGGGCGAGGGCATCTTCCCCATGGTCCCGGGCCACGAGATCGCCGGTGTGGTCGCCGAAGTCGGACCGGGCGTCACGAAGTACGCGGTCGGCGACCGGGTGGGCGTCGGCTGCTTCGTCGACAGCTGCCGCGAGTGCGAGTACTGCCTGGCCGGGCAGGAGCAGCACTGCGTCCAGGGCGCGACCGGCACGTACAACGCCCTCGACAGGAACGGCGAGCCCACGTACGGCGGCTACTCCACGCACCTGGTCGTCGACGAGAACTACGCCGTCCGCATCCCCGAGGGCCTGGCCCTCGACGTGGCCGCGCCGCTGCTGTGCGCCGGCATCACCCTGTACTCCCCGCTGAAGCACTGGGGGGCGGGCCCGGGCAAGAAGGTCGCGATCGTCGGCCTGGGCGGCCTCGGGCACATGGGCGTGAAGATCGCGCACGCGCTGGGCGCGGAGGTGACCGTCCTGTCGCAGTCCCTGCGCAAGCGGGAGGACGGCCTGCGGCTGGGCGCCGACCACTACTACGCGACGGCCGACGAGGCCACGTTCAAGGAACTGAAGGGCCGCTTCGACCTGATCCTGTCCACCGTCTCGGCCCCGCTCGGCCTGGACCGCTACCTGTCCCTGCTGCGGGTCGGCGGCGCGCTGGTGAACGTGGGCGCCCCGGAGGAGCCGGTGGAGCTGAACCTGTTCTCGGTCATCGCCGGCAACAGGACCCTGGCCGGCTCCATGATCGGCGGCATCGCCGAGACCCAGGAGATGCTCGACTTCTGCGCCGAGCACGGGCTGGGCTCGGAGATCGAGGTGATCAGCGGCGACCAGATCAACGAGGCCTACGAGCGGGTCCTGTCCAGCGACGTCCGCTACCGCTTCGTGATCGACACCTCGACCATCTGACGGGTCCGGCCGGCCGGGAGTATGGATCTACAGCGCCTCGAAGGGCGGCACGATGCGTACGACGATGATCAGCCGCGCCCTGGGCGCGGCGAGGAAGTAGAACCATCCCCCGGCGGCGTCCATCCGTCGCAGGCCGCCGGGCTGCGGGCCGTTGCCGACCTCATCGAGGTGGATTCCCATGTCGGCCAGGTCGACCAGCTGTCGGGCCAGACGCTCCACCTCGGCGACGACCTTGGCGGGCACGCCACCCGCCACATGGGCGTGGTCGGGGTCGTACTCCCAGCGCCAGCCGGAGCTCACGTCAGAGGAGCGGCGAGGGCCGCGTGGGCCGCGTCGAGGATGCGGCCGATCTCGGCGGCGGCCCTTCGGGCCCCGTCCGCGTCGGCGGTGGCTGCGGCGGCCTCCCAACGGCGGAGGTCCGCCGCAAGGTGAGGTTGGCGCTGGACGTACACGTACGCCGCCCACTGGGCGATGAACCGCTGCAGCGGGGCCAGGTCGGAGGCCTGCCGCGCCTGGTCGGCCGCCTGGTCCAGCTCACGGGTGAACGCGGGCAGCGCCGCCGGGGCGATCTGGGCGAGGGCCTGCCGCAGCGTGGTCACGGTGGCCGGCGGCTGCGGAATGAGCGGCTGGTCGGCGGCGGAGGTCACGGTTGCTCCCATGCGCGAGATTCTGGGCCCCGCCGCCAGCGTACCCAGGGCTCAGCCGTCTTTCCCCGCCGAAAGGGTGACAGGCAGCAGCCCGGCCGGTTTCGAGGCCTGCCGGACCGCTGCCGGTCTACGGCGCGGGTTGCCTACACCCCCGGCGCCGGGGCGACGCCGATGGGGCAGGAGACGCCCGTGCCGCCGATGCCGCAGTAGCCGCCGGGGTTCTTGTCGAGGTACTGCTGGTGGTACGGCTCCGCCGGCCAGAAGGGGCGGGGGTCCGCCGGGAGGACGGCCGTGGTGATCGTGCCGTAGCCCGAGGCGGTGAGGACCTTCTGGTAGGCGTCGCGGGAGGCTTCGGCGGCCGCCTGGTGGGCGGGGGAGTGGGTGTAGACCGCCGAGCGGTACTGGGTGCCGACGTCGTTGCCCTGGCGGAAGCCCTGGGTGGGGTCGTGGGACTCCCAGAACAGCTTCAGGAGGGCGGAATAGGAGACCTGTGCCGGGTCGAAGACCACGCGGACGACCTCCGTGTGGCCCGTGAGGCCCGAGCAGACCTCCTCGTACGACGGGTTCTCCGTGTAGCCGCCCTGGTAGCCGGCCAGGGTGGTCCACACCCCGGGGGTCTGCCAGAACTTGCGCTCCGCGCCCCAGAAGCAGCCCAGGCCGAAGTCGGCGACTTCGAGGCCTTCGGGGTAGGGGCCTGCCAGCGGGTTGCCGAGGACCGTGTGGCGCTCGGGCAGGGTGAACTGCGCTTCGGCACGGCCCTTGAGGGCCTCCTCGCGGGTGGGCAGCTCGGGCGTGCGGCGGTACGAGAACATGGATTTCCTCCTTGTGGGACGCACAACGGATGGGGAGGCGCTCCCATTCCCCGCCCTTCCCGGCCCTTCCTGGCCCCGCGACGACGCCGACGCGGCCGTCGGCGCCCGGCCGGCTCAGTGCGGGAGCGTGGCCGGCGACCCGCCGTTCGCCTCGTACCCGGCCACCGCCAGCGCCCGGACCACCGCGTACGTGTGCGCCGGGTCCTCGGACGCCGACCAGGGCAGCGCGCCCACGTAGCCGTCCACGTGCCGCACCTGCTCCATCGCCTCCGCCCAGCGCTCCATCCGCACCAGGAACCACAGCAGCAGGTGCCGTACGTGCGCCAGCATCGGGTCGTCCGCCCGCGCCTGGTGCACCGCGAACAGGGCCCCTTCCACTGCCCGCGAGACGACCGCCGTGCGCCCGAAGTCGTTCACCAGGAGCTGGTCGGGCAGGTTCTCGTACACCGAGAACAGCGGCAGCGCCGCCAGGAGCGAGCCGTGCGGGGCACGGGCCGCGGCCGCCTCGGCGAAGGCCGCCGCCTTCTCCCGCGAGCCGTGCCACTTCTCGCACCAGTAGTGCAGGGCCGCCAGGTGCGCCCCCATGTGCGCGGGCGCCACGTCGAGCACCTTCGCCCACAGCGCGTCGAACTCGGCCTCCGAATAGGCCAGTCCCCGCGCGACCGCCAGCTCCGTGATGAACGGCACCGGGTCGCCCGGCGACAGCAGCGCCGCCTTGCGGCAGGCCTCCCGGGCCTCCTCCAGGATGATCCGGTGGTCCTGCGAGCCGACCCCGCCGGAGGAGCGCCAGGCCTGCTGCACCAGCAGCTCCGCGTGCACCTGCGCGCCGCCCGCGTCCTTCTCGGCCTCCAGCCGCCACGCCTTCAGCCACGGCGCACCGACCCCGGGACGCTGTACGAGGTCCAGCGCCGCCGCCCCGCCGAAGGCCTGCACCCGCTGCCAGCGCTGCTCCCCGTCCTTCGGGGTCCCGGCGAGCAGCGCGGAGGCCGCCTGCCAGCCGCCGCCGCGCTGGACGTTGCCCAGCGCGTCCATCAGGTCCTGGTCGGGCCCCGGCACCCGGACGTCGAGCTCCTCCTGCCGCACGAACCCGTAGTCGGCGGGGTCGGCGGCGTCGGGGCTGCCCGGCGACACCAGGCGCAGGCCGCCGCCCCGGCGGACCCGTACGAACCGATAGATCATGACGCCGGCCAGCACGAGCATCATCAGGACCCAGATCATCTGCATGTCTCCCAGCGAACCAGACCCGGCGGGGCAAACGCGAATGCGTGACCGGTCCCGGTGGGCGGCCCCGGTGACCGGTCCCCGCGGGCGGCCCCGGAAGACCACGGGCGGCGCGGGGCATAGCATCTGCCCCATGAGCGACGACAGCCACGAGCACCAGAGCTTCGAGACCCGCGCGATCCACGCGGGCAACACGGCGGACCCGCAGACCGGCGCGGTCGTACCGCCGATCTACCAGGTGTCCACCTACAAGCAGGACGGCGTGGGCGGCCTGCGCGGCGGATACGAGTACAGCCGCAGCGGCAACCCCACCCGCACCGCGCTGGAGGAGAACCTCGCCGCGCTCGAGGGCGGCCGGCGCGGCCTGGCCTTCGCCTCCGGGCTGGCCGCCGAGGACTGCCTGCTGCGCACGCTGCTGGCCCCGGGCGACCACGTGGTCATTCCCAACGACGCCTACGGCGGCACGTTCCGCCTCTTCGCGAAGGTCGTCTCCCGCTGGGGCGTGGAGTGGTCGGTCGCCGACACCTCCGACGCCGACTCCGTGCGCGCCGCGATCACCCCGAAGACCAAGCTCATCTGGGTCGAGACCCCCTCGAACCCGCTGCTGGGCATCACCGACATCGCGGTGGTCGCGGACATCGCCCGCACGGCCGGCGCCAAGCTCGTCGTCGACAACACCTTCGCCTCCCCCTACCTCCAGCAGCCCCTCGCGCTCGGCGCCGACGTCGTCGTGCACTCGCTGACCAAGTACATGGGCGGCCACTCCGACGTCGTCGGCGGTGCCCTCGTCGCCGCCGACGAGGCCCTGGGCGAGGAGCTCGCCTACCACCAGAACGCCATGGGCGCGGTCGCCGGACCGTTCGACTCCTGGGTCGTGCTGCGCGGCATCAAGACCCTGGCCGTGCGCATGGACCGGCACGCCGAGAACGCCGCCAAGATCGTGGAGGTGCTCCAGCGCCACCCGAAGGTCACCAAGGTCCTCTACCCGGGCCTGCCCGAGCACCCCGGCCACGAGATCGCCGCCAAGCAGATGCGCAACTTCGGCGGCATGGTCTCCTTCCAGGTCGCCGGCGGCGAGGAGGAGGCCGTCGCGATCTGCGGCCGCACGAAGATCTTCACGCTGGCCGAGTCCCTCGGCGGCGTCGAGTCCCTCATCGAGCACCCGGGCCGGATGACCCACGCCTCGGTGGCCGGCTCGGCCCTGGAGGTCCCCGCGGACCTGATCCGCCTGTCCGTCGGCATCGAGAACGCCGACGACCTCATCGCGGACCTCACCCAGGCCCTGGGCTAGGTCGTACTCCGCCGCCCCCGGAGGGCTACCAGCCCTCCAGGGGCGGCGACACGCGGCTGGGCGGCGCCGCCCACGGGTGCGTCAGCGCCGCCCACACCGCGAAGGCGACCGCCGCCGCCCACAGCACCGCCCAGCCGAAGCGGCGCAGGGCCCGGCGCCGCCGCAGTAGCCGCCGCCCCCGCGCGGCCGCGGCCGCCGCCAGACCGGCCGGCACCGCCGGGTGCGGGCCCTCCAGCAGCTGCCTGACCTGCGCTTCCTTACGGTCGTACGGGCTCATGCCGCCCCCGCGGCCGGCCGTGTCGCCTCGCGCAGGGCGGCCACCGCCCGGTTGCGCAGGGCCTCGACCCGCTCCGGCGCCAGCCCCAGCTGCGCGGCCGTGACCTCCTCGGCGACGCCCTCGTAGACCCGCATCACCAGCACCAGCCGCTGCGCCGGGCTCAGCGGTGCGAGGATCCCGCTGCCGGGCGGCAGCCGCCGCGCGGTGCGCGCGTACGCGGCGCAGACCTCCTGGCGGGTGTGGTCGTACGGGTCGTCCCCGCGCAGCCGCTCCCAGTACGCGTACGTACGGGCCAGCGCGCCGGCGAGGATGCGGTGCGCGGCGTACGCCTCGGCCGGGGGTTCGGCCGTCAGCAGGACCGCGACGTGCAGCAGCCGCCCCGCCGCGCCCGCGACGAAGGCCTCGAACTCCGGGTCCCGCCCCGCACGCCGGTCCACAGCACACATGGTGCGGTCTGCGCCACCGCCCCGGTCAAGGGGTGTGACACGGCGGGATCCCGGGCCGGGTTCAGGAGGCGGGGCCGCCCTCGGCGGCGGCGGACATCAGTTCCGACAGCGAGCCGTTGAAGCGGGTCAGCAGCCGCGTGAACTCCTCGCGCTCCTCCTCCGCCCAGCCCTCGGTCACCCGGGCCATCAGCTCCCGCCGCGAGGAGCGGACCTCCTCCAGCCGGGCCAGCCCGCGCGGGGACAGCGCGAGGACCACGGCCCGGCCGTCCTCGGGGTGCGAGGTGCGCTTGACCAGACCGGCGTCGACCAGCGGGGCCACCTGCCGGGTGACGGTGGAGGAGTCGATGCCCATGCCTGCCGCCAGCGCCTTGACGCCCATCGGGCCTTCCAGGTCGAGCCTGTTCAGCAGCAGGTACGCGGCGCGGTCCATGGAGTTGCGGGCCTGGCCGACGCCGCCGAGGCGGGTCTGCTCGGCCCGGCGGGCGAAGACGGCCACCTGGTGCTGGAGCGCGTCCAGGAGTCCGGATCCGGCGGGCGCTTCGGCCGCCGTGGGCAGGTCGGAACTGGCCGGGATGGAGGGCATGCCGTGGCTCTCTTCGCGTGGGGCCGACAAGGATGGGGGACAGAGTACGCGGCCGTGCGGCGGCTCGTACGCCGCGTTTGACAACTGATACGCACCGTCTGCCCGGCCGCCCCCGGACCGTTCCGCATGGCGAGATTTCGCCCTCCTCCCGGGGGCCGCCCGGGGCCCGCCTCGAGACCGCGCGGACGCCCCGTCCATCCCGGCGCCCACGCCCCCGGGGGCTGCGAGACTGACCGCATGACCTACCGTGTGCAGCCCGTCCCCCAGGTGATCCTCGACGACGTCCGGGGGGCTCAGAAGATGCTGTCCGGGGTGTCCCGTGTGACCGCCATGGAGGGCAGCCGGCACCTCACCTCCCTCGTCGGCGCCCCGGTGCACCTCAAGTGCGAGAACCTCCAGCGCACCGGCTCCTTCAAGCTGCGCGGCGCGTACGTGCGCATCGCCGGCCTGCGCCCCGAGCAGCGTGCGGCCGGGGTCGTCGCCGCGAGCGCCGGCAACCACGCCCAGGGCGTGGCGCTGGCCTCCTCCCTGCTCGGGGTCCGCTCGACCGTGTTCATGCCGGTCGGCGCCCCGCTGCCCAAGGTGGCCGCCACCCAGGAGTACGGGGCCGAGGTGCGGCTGGAGGGGCACGTGGTCGACGAGACCCTGGCCGCCGCCCAGGAGTACGCGGACCGTACCGGAGCGGTGTTCATCCACCCCTTCGACCACCGCGACATCATCGCCGGCCAGGGCACCGTCGGCCTGGAGATCCTGGAGCAGTGCCCCGAGGTGCGCACCATCCTCGTCGGGGTCGGCGGCGGCGGTCTCGCGGCGGGCGTCGCGGTGGCGGTCAAGGCGCTGCGCCCGGACGTGAAGGTGATCGGTGTGCAGGCGGCGGGCGCGGCCGCGTACCCGCCCTCCCTCCAGGTCGGCCACCCGGTCTCCGTCGACCGGCCGGTCACGATGGCCGACGGCATCAAGGTCGGGCGGCCCGGCGACGTCCCGTTCGCGATCATCGGGGAGCTGCTGGACGACGTGCGGACCGTGTCGGAGGACGCCCTGTCCAGCGCCCTGCTGCTGTGCCTGGAGCGGGCCAAGCTGGTGGTCGAGCCGGCCGGCTGCGCCCCGGTGGCGGCGCTGCTGAGCGAGCCCGAGCGGTACGGGGGCGGGCCGGTGGTGGCCGTCCTGTCCGGCGGGAACGTCGACCCGCTGCTGCTCCAGCGGATCCTGCGGCACGGCATGGCGGCGGCGGGCCGCTACCTGTCGCTGCGGCTGCGGGTGGCGGACGCGCCGGGGGCCCTGGCGGGGCTGCTGGGGGTGCTGTCGACGGTGGACGCGAACGTGCTGGACGTCAGCCACGTACGGACCGACCCGAGGCTCGGGCTCACCGAGGTGGAGGTGGAGCTGCACCTGGAGACCAAGGGGCCCGAGCACTGCAAGGAGGTGGCCCGCACCCTGCACGCGGCGGGGTACCGGGTGATGGGCTGAGGAGGCACGGCCCGGGGTGCGTCCGGAGCATGGTGCGACGCGATATGACGCGATAGGATGCGTTGTGCCGGGCGGGCCCTGTCCGGCGCACCTAGGATTTGCGTAGTGATGCCCCGAATCGTCTGATCGATCGCTGGGAGAATACGTATGCCAGGCGCCATATACGCCGAAGCCCTGGTCAAGACCTTCGGTGACGTACGGGCGCTGGACGGCGTGGACCTCGACGTCCCCGAGGGAACCGTGCTGGGCCTCCTCGGCCCGAACGGCGCGGGCAAGACCACGACCGTGCGCGTCCTGACCACCCTCCTGCGGCCCGACAGCGGCCGCGCCGTCGTCGCCGGGATCGACGTCCTCAAGCACCCCAACCAGGTCCGCCACTCCATAGGCCTCTCCGGCCAGTTCGCCGCCGTCGACGAGTACCTCACCGGCCGCGAGAACCTCCGGATGGTCGGCCAGCTCTACCAGATGAGCGGCAGGGCGGCCCGGGCCCGCGCCGACGAACTCCTGGAACGCTTCAACCTCGCCGAGGCGGCCGACCGCACCGCCAAGACCTACTCCGGCGGCATGCGCAGACGCCTCGACCTCGCCGCCGCCCTCGTCGTCCGCCCGCCGGTGATGTTCATGGACGAGCCCACCACCGGCCTCGACCCCCGCAACCGGCAGGCCCTGTGGGACGTCATCGAGGAACTCGTCGCCGGCGGCACCACCCTCCTGCTCACCACCCAGTACCTGGAGGAGGCCGACCGCCTCGCCCACGACATCTGCGTGGTCGACCACGGCAGGGTGATCGCCCGCGGCACCTCCGACCAGCTCAAGGCCCGGACCGGTGGCGAACGCGTCGAGGTCGTCGTCCACGCCCGCGAGCACATCACCACCGCCCGCGAGGTCCTCACCGGCCTCGGCCGTGGCGAGACCACCGTCGAGGAGCACACCCGCAAGCTCACCGTCCCCGTGCAGGGCGGCGCCAAACTGCTCGCCGAGGTCATCCGCGAGCTGGACCTGCGCGGCATCGAGATCGACGACATCGGCCTGCGCCGCCCCACCCTCGACGACGTGTTCATCTCCCTCACCGGCCACGCCGCGCAGCTGACCGGGGAGGGCGCCGACGGCGCGGGGCCGCCGCAGGCCGGGGGCCGCGGCGACGCCCTGATGGAGAAGGAGGCGGCACAGTGACCACCACCTCCCCGGCCACCGGCCTCACGGCCCCCCGCCCGCGCGGCGGCATCGTGGGGAGCGCCAAGGACTCCCTGGTCATCGCCCGGCGGAACCTGCTGAGGATGTCCAGGATCCCCGAGGTGATCGTCTTCGGGCTCGTCCAGCCGGTCATGTTCGTCGTGCTGTTCAGCTACGTCTTCGGCGGCTCGATCGCCGTCGGCGGCAGCACCTCGCCGCAGGCCTACCGCGAGTTCCTGATGGCCGGCATCTTCGCCCAGACCGTCACCTTCGCCACCGCCGGAGCGGGCGCGGGCATCGCCGACGACATGCACAAGGGCCTGATCGACCGCTTCCGCTCCCTGCCCATGGCCCGCGGCGCCGTCCTGACCGGCCGCACCCTCGCCGACCTCGTCCAGACGACCCTGACCCTGGTCGTCCTCGCGGTCGTCGCCCTGCTCGTCGGCTGGCGCACCCACACCAGCCTCGTCGAGGTCCTCGCCGGATTCGCCCTGCTGCTCCTGCTCGGGTACGCCTTCTCCTGGATCGGCGCCCTGATCGGCCTGTCGGTACGCACCCCGGAGGCCGCCACCTCGGGCGGGCTGATCTGGCTCTTCCCGCTGACGTTCATCTCGAACGCCTTCGTCCCCTCCGAGAACATGCCGCCCTTCCTGCGGACCATCGCGGAGTGGAACCCCTTCAGCGCCACCGTCCAGGCGGCCCGCGTGCTCTTCGGCAACCTCCCCGAGGGCTACCCCGTGCCGGACGCCTGGCCCATGCAGCACCCCGTCGTGGCGTCGGTCCTGTGGTCGGTACTGATCATCGTGGGCTTTCGCACCCTTGCCGTGCGCAAGTACCGGTCTGCCAACGCCTGAGCCCGCACGTACGCGAGCCCCCGCCGGAACGGGTCCGGCGGGGGCTCGGGCGTACGTCCTCGTAAAGGGGCCGGTCAGCCGTTGAAGGGCTTGACGGCCATGACCTTGACGGTGGCCTTCTTGCCGTTCGGGAGCTCGTACTGGGCGTCCTCGCCGACCTTCTTGCCCAGCACGCCCGCGCCCAGCGGGGACTGCGGGGAGTAGGTCTCGAAGTCGCTGGAGGCGTACTCGCGGGAGGCCAGCAGGAACTCCAGCGTGTCGTCCTCGTCGCCGTCGAACGCGATGGTCACGAGCATGCCCGGGGCCACCTCGCCCTCGGCGGTCGTCGGCGCGGTGCCGACCTTCGCGTTCTCCAGGAGCTGGGTGAGCTGGCGGACGCGGAGCTCCTGCTTGCCCTGCTCCTCCTTGGCCGCGTGGTAGCCGCCGTTCTCGCGCAGGTCGCCCTCCTCGCGGGCAGCCGCGATCTTCATGGCGATCTCCGTGCGTGCGGGACCAGAGAGGTAGTCCAGCTCGGCCTTCAGCTGGTCGTACGCCGCCTGGGTCAGCCAGGTGACGCTCTCGCTCGTCTGGGTCACGGGTGCTCCTCGTCGGTACAGGGGACTACATAGCCGCCAGTGGCGGGCGAAACCACGAGCCTAACAATTCGGGAAGAAAAGGGGGAGGACACGATGTGTATGAAGTGTGTCATTGCCCCCGCAGGGTGCGCGCGTCCTCCCAGGTGGTGCTGGTCCCGAAATACGTGTCGTACAGGTCCTGGACCTCCAGCAGGCTCTCCGGCGGCACCTTCCCGAACCGGATGCGCTCCAGGTGCCGGAAGTACTCGAACCGCTCCACCCCCGGGGTGATGACCACCAGCATCTCGGCGCTCTCCCCGGGCGCGGCGGCGAAGGCGTGCTGCTGTCCCGGCGGGACGACGACCAGGTCGCCGGCCTCGGCGGTGACCACCTTGTCGCCGGCCAGCAGCTGGGCCGTCCCGTCGATCACGTAGAACATCTCGGCGGACCGGCCGTGATGGTGCGGGCGGGCGCCGTCGGAGCCCGCACGCAGGCTCACGCGCATGGTGGACAGGAAGCCGCCGCCCGTGGAGCTGTCGGCCAGCAGCCGCAGGGTGGAGTCCGGGCCGTAGTGGATCTCCTCCGCGTCGGCGGCGCGGACGACGACAGAGTCGTCGAAATCCGGGATGAACAGGGACATGTCGGCTCCTGGGGCTGCTGGTGCTCGGATGGCGTAACACCCCGGTCCCTACCCCGCCCGGGGCACGCCGTGAACGCCCCCCGGGGGTCGTCCGTCGGCTCTCAGCTCACCGGGCGCTCGAAGTCGGTCAGGACGCAGCCGTCGACCTGGGCCTTCTGGATCCGGGAGCCGGCGGGCGCGCTGAAGCCGGGTTCGCAGTCCAGGCGCAGGAACCCCAGCTTGTAGAGCCCCTTGCGGACGGTCGGGTTGTTGCTCTCCACGGCGACGTCCTTGCCGACCATCAGCTTGCTCTGGGTGAGGCTCCGCTGCTGCCCCACCTCGGCGAGCTGTGACTCCTTGGACACGGTCTGGAGGGTCTTCATGTCGGAGACGAGGTCCAGCCAGTTCATGTCCACCGGCCTCGGCCCGCCGAGCTTCCCGCAGACCGCCCGCTGCTTGACGCCGGCGCCGCGGACGTCGCGGCCGACGACCGGCTGGTAGTCGATGGACGCGATGTGCTCGTTGGTGACCAGCATTTCCGTGCAGTCGACCGTCTTCGGGCTGACGAGCCTGCGGAGCTCCTCGATGCTGCCCGCGCTCGGCAGGGCCGGTCCCTTGACGGGGCTGCCCTTGCCGTCCCGGCTGTTGACGAAGTCGGTCAGGACGCAGCCGTCGACCAGGGCCTTCTCCTTTTTGTAGCCCTCCGGCACGGAAAAGTCCGGGTTGCAGACCAGCACGCGCAGGTCCGACTTGGCGAGGGCCAGGGCGGTCCCGGTCTTCTGTGCGGAGACCGTGAAGGTCTTGGTGTAGAAGACCGGGTCGTAGAGGCCGGCGTCCCAGTAGCCCTCGTCGAGCCGCTTCGTGATGTGGTCCTTGTAGGCCTGCTGGTGGATCTTCATGTCCGAGACCATGGAGATGACGATCTCGTCCTGTTCCTTCGGGTCCGAGCAGATGCCGCGGTCGGTGACGGACCAGGCGCCGACGGGTGCGTACCCGGCGAGGTTCACGCGGTCGGCCGGGCCGGTGCTCAGGTTCTCGCAGGAGGTGTACTTCTGTACGTACGCCTGTGCCTCGGTGAGCGTGGCCGGCGCGGCGCCGGCGGCCGAGGGGGACGCCTGGGCGGAGGCTCCGCCGGTCGCGGCGGGGCTCGCGGCGGGGCTCGCGGTGGGCGGGCTCGCCTTGGCCGGGTCCTCGCAGGCGGTGGCGAGGGTGAGGAGTGAGGCTGTGGCTGCGGTCGCGGTCAGGGTCCGCTTGAAGCGCATGGAAGTCTTCCGTCGGCTGGACAGGGCACGGGGGATGGCGTGCACATGCTAGGCGCGGAAGTGATCATGACGCGGGGAATCCGCGGGGAACCCGCAGGGTGTCGCCCCGGGCGGCCCGGCGGGCGGTTCAGCGGGCGGTGCCCGCCTCCTGGCAGCCGACCAGCTCGACCATGGTGGCCCGGCCCGTGGTCTTCAGCGTGACCACCTCGTCCACGCGCGTCGTCTTCTGCGGGAAGGTGAAGTCCGCGCGGCCGACCTCGCCGTGGTCCTGGTCCTGGGAATCGAGGGTGCAGACACCGGTGACCGAGGCGTCCTTGCGGACCTCCAGGTGCACCTTCACCTCGGAGTCGGAGACGATCTGGAACTTGATCACCTCGGCGCTGACGCTCTGCCCGCCGACGTAGTCCCAGCCGATCCACCCGACGACGGCCAGCAGCCCCACGCCGAGCACCGACCCGACGACCTTGAGCTTCCGGTCCGCACGCTCGTCCGCCGACCGGCCGTAACGGCCTTCCGGGAGCCCTTCGCGCACCGCGCTCATGATCGATTCCTCTCGCTGGGGAGGGTGAGGCACCCAGGAATTTTCCGCCCCCCGATTCGGTCAATATAGAGGTTGACCGTCGCGCCGAATCACAGAGGATCCTGTCTTGACCGAGCAGCTTCGACTGATGGCCAAGTACGTATCCGAGGGCGTGCCCGTCCTGGTGGTGACCTGCACCGGCGGTGAGCGCGGCTCCGTGCTCAACCCCAAGCTCCAGGGCGACAAGTACATCGAGGAGAACATCCACGAGGTCCGCGCCAAGGAGATGGACGAGGCCCGCGAGATCCTCGGCATCGAGCAGGAGTGGCTCGGCTACGTGGACTCCGGCCTCCCCGAGGGAGACCCGCTGCCGCCGCTGCCCGAGGGCTGCTTCGCCCTCGCGGACGTGGAGGAGGCCGCCGGCGAGCTGGTGAAGAAGATCCGCGCCTTCAAGCCGCAGGTCATCACCACCTACGACGAGAACGGCGGCTACCCGCACCCCGACCACATCATGACCCACAAGATCACGATGGTGGCCTTCGACGGCGCGGCCGACACCGACAAGTTCCCCGAGGCCGAGTACGGCGCCCCGTACCAGCCGCAGAAGCTCTACTACAACCAGGGCTTCAACAAGCCGCGCACCATCGCCCTGCACGAGGCCCTCCTCGCCCGCGGCCTGGAATCCCCCTACGGCGAGTGGCTGGAGCGGTGGAAGGAGTTCGAGCGCAAGGAGCGGACCCTGACCACGCACGTCCCCTGCTCGGACTTCTTCGAGATCCGCGACAAGGCCCTCATCGCACACGCCACGCAGATCGACCCGGACGGCGGCTGGTTCCGCGTCCCGATGGAGATCCAGAAGGAGGTCTGGCCCACGGAGGAGTACGAGCTGGCGAAGTCCCTCGTCGACACTTCCCTCCCCGAGTCCGACCTCTTCGCGGGCATCCGGGAGAATGCGTAGCCATGAGCGCTATGCAGGCAGCAGTCACCCAGCTCGTTCCGCTGGCCGCCGACACCTTCGACAAGAACAAGGTGACCCCGGGCCTCCTCGGGTTCATCGTGTTCGCGGCCCTCGCCCTCGGCGTGTGGGGCCTGATGAAGTCGATGAGCAAGCACATGGGCCGCGTGGACTTCGAGGAAGCCCCCGAGCCGGCCGGCGCCACGGCCGCCCCGGCCGCCGACGGCCCCAAGGCCTGACCCCACGCGACGGACGAGCCCCCGCCCCGCCGCAGCCCGGCGGGACGGGGCGCTCACGCGCGACCACCCGCACGGCGAGAGCACCGATCGCGCCGCAGAGCGGTGCTCCCACGGGCGAGCGCTGACCACACCCGTGGCAGGCGCTCCCGCCCGCC
Organism: Streptomyces katrae; assembly: GCF_000966975.1. GTDB lineage: Bacteria > Actinomycetota > Actinomycetes > Streptomycetales > Streptomycetaceae > Streptomyces > Streptomyces katrae. Next base: position 19,979 of record NZ_JZWV01000149.1, read on the forward strand.
CGGACGAGCGGCACTCCGAACCGTGAGCGGTGCTCCCGCGCGCGAGCAGCAGCCACACCGACGGCGGGCGCTCACAGCGGCGAGCGATGCCCGCGCCCGTGAGCGGTGCTCACGACGGCGCCGGCAAGGACACCCCCATCACCTCCCGGGCCCGCAGATCCGGAACCAGACCCAGCCGCCACGCCTGCCACCCCTCCGCCGGATCCACCCCGCGCGCCAGCACCACCCCGTACGACTCCACGCACTCCTCCAGCCGGTCCCCCCGCACCCCGTGCGCCCCCTTCGCCAGCGCGGCCAGCTCCGCCCCGGCCTCCACCGCCCCAGCCGGCACGCCCCCGTACGGCAGCAGCGTGCAGCGCAGGAACCGCGCCCAGTCCTCCCCGCGCCGGTCCCCGTACGAACCGAACAACCCCGCCGCCTCCCCGCACAGCGCCAGCGCCTGCGGCACCCGCCCGTTCCCCGCGTCCACCACCGCCAGCTCCAGACAGGCCCACCCCTCCCCATGGGCCAAACCGATCCGCCGGAAGTCCGCCCGCGCGTCCACCAGCAGCTGCCGCGCAAAACCCGAATTGCGCAGGTTCCCCGTCCGCGCCGCCTGCTGGTCCCGCGTCACCCGCCCCAAGTGGTAGCGCGCGTGCGCCAGCCCGTACACGTCCCGCATCCGCGAGAACATCGTCCGCGCCCGCTCCAGCTCCCGCACCGCCCGGTCGATCCCCCCGTCCTCCTCCAGCGCCTGCCCCAGGTAGTACAGCGTCCACGCCTCCCCCCGCGCGTCCTCCGCCAGCCGGTGCCGGGCCAGCGCGTCCCGCAACCGCTCCAGCGCCGTCCCCGGATCCCCCGCGATCACCCGCGCCCGCCCCAACTGCGTCAGCGCCCACGCCTCACCCCGGTCGTCACGCGTACGCCCGTACAGCCCCAGCGCCAGCAGCAGCTCCTCCTCCGCCCGCCCCACGTCCCCCACCCGCACGTGCACCTGCCCCAGCTGGAAATGCGCCCACGCCTCCCCGTGCACGCTCTCGCTCACCCGGTGCAGCGCCAGCGACCGCTCCAGCAGCGCCACCGCCTCCGGCAACCGCCCCCGGTCCCGCTCCACCGCCCCCAGCGCGTGCAACGACCACGCCCGGTCACCCGCCAGCTCCTCCGGCTCCTGCAACGCCAGCGCCTCCCGGATCCGCGCCGCCGCCTCCGGCAGGTTCCCCTGGTGGTGCAACGTGATCCCCAACGACAGCAGCGCCATCGCCGCACCCGCCTCCTGCCGGACCGCCTTGTACTGGTCCACCAGCGACGTCAACGTCGTCCGCGACTTGTCCAGCTCACCGAGCTGCCGCGCCGCGATACCCGTACGCCACTGCACCGAACGGTTCAGCCGGCCCTGGTCCACCGCCCGCGTCAGCTCGTTGATCTCACCCAGCCGGTACAGGTCCCCGCGCAGCAGACAGAAGTCGCACAACGCCCCCAGCAGGTCCAGCACCGCCTGCTGGTCCACCCCCTCCGAATGCCGCAGCGCCGCCGTGATGAAACTCGACTCGTCGTCCAGCCAGCGCAGCGCCGCGTCCAGCGAGGCGAAGCCGTGCCCGCCGAACCGGTCCGCCCGGGTCGACATCTTCCCGTCGACCATCCGGATCACCGAGTCCGCCAGCCGCGCATAATCCCGGATCAGCCGCTCGTGCGCGGCCGCCGCCTCCGCCCGCTCCTCGTCCGCGGCCAGCCGCGCCGCCGCGTACGCGCGCACCGCGTCGTGCATCCGGTACCGCTCCCCCCGTACCAGGTCCAGCAGACCCGCCCGCGCCAGCTCACCCAGCAGCCGCCCCGCCTCCACCCGCTCCGCGTCCACCAGCGCCGCGGCCGCCGCCGCACCCAGCGAGGCCCGCCC
>NZ_JZWV01001222.1 GCF_000966975.1 Streptomyces katrae
GAAGAGACGGCCTAGAGGGCCGAGGCCCGGCGGGTGCGGTGGAGGAAGTCGGTGATGCGGGGGAGGTCCGGGCCGGCGGGGAGGGTGGTGGAGGTGAGGGCGGACTCGGATTCCTCCGTGAGGCGGGTCATCCAGGCGTCGACCTCCTCCCAGGACAGCTCGCCCCGCTTCACCGCCAGGAGGCGGTCGCGGTACGGGGTGGCGTCGATGTCCAGGCGGCCCGTGCGCAGCAGGTCGCGGCAGGACAGGAGCAGGCGCAGCAGGTGCATGGCGTGCTTCCAGCGGGGGGCGCCGTGCAGGCGGACGTCCGCGAGGAGTTTGCGGTGCTGTGAGACGGCGTAGCGGCTGAAGGTGGTGTGGGCCCGGCGGGAGAGGAAGGCGTCGCGGAGGGACACGAGTTCCTCTCCCACCGGGGTGAGCCGGTCCACCAGGGGGGAGTGCAGGCACTCCAGGACGTTCGGGTTGGCGCGCAGCGCGAGCTCGCAGAAGCGCTCCAGTTCCCAGGAGAACTCCTCCTCCCGCGGCCCCTCCACGTGCGTGGGGGGCTTCTCGAACCGCCAGAAGAGCGGCGTCGGGGCGAGGAAGACACCGCGCCGGTCGGTGTCGCTCGCCTCCGTGGCCAGTCCGAAGGCGCGGGAGCCCGTCACGCAGGAGTAGATCGTGTGGTCCCGGACCAGGGTGAGGTCGTCCATGCGGGGGAGGGTAGGCGGCGGGGAACGGGCTAGGCGAGCGAGATTTCGCCGTTGGGGGCCACCACGATCTTCTTCTCCTCCAGGCCGCGGGTCGCCGGCCCGTGCGTCACCGCGCCGTCCGCGACCTGGAACCTGCTGCCGTGGCACGGGCAGTCGATGGTGCCGTCCGCCACCTTGGCAACCAGGCATCCCTGGTGCGGGCACACCGCCGAGAAGCAGCGGAAGGACCCCGCCGTCGGCTGGGTCACCACCAGCTTCGCCTCCTTGAGGACCGTTCCGCCGCCGACCGGCACCTTCGAGGAGTCGACGAGGGGCTTCGCCGCCTGGGGCGGGGCCGACGCCACCGGGGAGGAGGCCCCAGGGGCCCCGGCCGACGGGGTGGACGGGCCCGGCTCGGTGGCGGGCTTCTTCTCCTCGCCGCCGCAGGCGGCGAGCGTG
>NZ_JZWV01001223.1 GCF_000966975.1 Streptomyces katrae
CCCGCCAGGGCGGCCGCCCCGGCCGCGAGTACCGTGCGCCGGGCGGTCTGTGACTCAGTCATGGGAGCTCCGTGGTTCGGTCGGTGGCGGGGGCGGCGAGGAGCATCCTGGCGCGTGCCGGGCCCCGATCGAAGCCCGCCACTCCGGTTCATCCGCCCGGGTGCCAGGGGGTCAGCTCCGCCGGGCCGCCGCCGGGCGTGCGTACGACCTCCCACACGCGCACCACGGCGTCCCGGTTCAACGGCCCGTGGACGTGCGGGTACGGGTCGCCGGGGCCGCCCGTGCGCCGGACCTCCGCCGTCAGGGCCGCCTCGTCGAGCTCCACGGCGAGCAGCGGGCCCGGCACCTCCCGGTAGTGGGACCCCGCGATGGCGAGGACGGTCGGCCGGTCCGCCGAGCAGTGGACGAACCCCTCGGAGGCGAGCGAGGCGGGGGCGTACGGGAGCTCCGGAGCGGCGCTCCAGTCCGAGAGCGGGACGATGTGGAAGATCATGCCGGTGGTTCTACCGCACCACCGGCCGCCGGCCGCGCACCAAGTGGCGGTACGGGGTGATCCGGGCGACATTGTCCGTGTCTCGAAGCCGGGCCCGCCGCCGACGCGCGCGCCCGGCCCCCCTTCGAAAGGCACAGGACCATGGCGGGTAACGACCTCGGCTCCCTGCTCGGCGGACTCCTCGGCGGCGGCCAGGGCGGCAGCGGCGGGGCGGCGGGCGGCGGCGGGGGCAACA
>NZ_JZWV01001224.1 GCF_000966975.1 Streptomyces katrae
GATCGGCGCCCTGGCGGGCGGCGGCGCGGGCGGCGGCGGCCAGGCGGCCGGTGGGGCGGACAACCCCCTCGGCGGCCTGCTGGACATGCTGACCAAGTCCGGCCTCGCCGACCAGGCCCAGTCCTGGATCGGCACCGGTGAGAACCAGCCCGTCAGCGGCGCCCAGATCAAGGAGGCGCTCCCGGACGACGCCCTCCGGCAGGCTGCCCAGCAGGCCGGGGTCAGCACCGACGAGGCCGCCGACCAGCTCGCACGGACGCTCCCGCAGGCCGTCGACAAGCTGACCCCGAGCGGCCGGGTGCCGACCGAGTCGCTGGAGGACATCATCCGGCAGCAGAACCTCTGACCCCCGGCGGGACCGTCCGCGAGGACCCGGCACCGTCCACAGGGCGGACCGCCGGGTCCTTCCGCGGTACCCAGTGGCTACCCTGAGTCAGGCCCAGCCACCCGTTACGCGATCACCCTTGGAGCGCCCGTGAGAACCGCCGTCGTCATCGGAACCGGACTGATCGGCACCTCCGCGGCCCTCGCCCTGACCGCCCGCGGCATCTCCGTCCACCTCGTCGACCACGACCCGGCGCAGGCCCGTACCGCCGCCGCCCTGGGAGCCGGCACCGACGACGCCCCCGAGGGGCAGGTCGACCTCGCGATCGTCGCCGTACCGCCCGCCCACGTGGCCGCGGCCCTGGCCGACGCCATCGGACGCGGGCTGGCCCGGGCCTACGTGGACGTGGCCAGCGTCAAGGGAGGCCCGCGCCGCGAGCTCGCCGCGCTCGGCGCCGACACCTCCGCCTACATCGGCACCCACCCCATGG
>NZ_JZWV01001225.1 GCF_000966975.1 Streptomyces katrae
CATCGGCACCCACCCCATGGCCGGCAAGGAGCGCTCCGGCCCGCTGGCCGCGACGGCGGACCTGTTCGAGGGCCGCCCCTGGGTGCTGACCCCGACCCGGGACACCGACCACGAGGTGCTGAACCTCGCGCTGGAGCTCGTCGCCCTGTGCCGGGCCGTCCCCGTGGTGATGGACGCCGACGCCCACGACCGGGCGGTCGCGCTGGTCTCCCACACCCCGCAGCTGGTCTCCAGCATGGTCGCCGCCCGCCTGGAGGAGGCCGACGAGACCGCGGTCCGGCTGTGCGGGCAGAGCATCCGCGACGTGACCCGGATCGGGTCCGGCTGTGCGGGCAGGGCATCCGCGACGTGACCCGGATCGCCGCCTCCGACCCCCGGATGTGGGTGGAGATCCTCTCCGCCAACCCCGGGCCGGTCGCCGACGTCCTCGCGGGCATCGCCGCCGACCTGGAGGAGACGGTGGAGGCCCTGCGCGGCCTCCAGTCCGCCGACGAGGCCAAGCGGCGGGGCGGGGCCGCGGGCATCGAGGACGTGCTGAAGCGCGGCAACGCCGGACGGGTCCGGGTCCCCGGCAAGCACGGCGCGGCGCCCATGGCCTACGAGACGGTCGGGGTGTTCATCAGCGACAAGCCCGGCGAGCTCGCGCGGATCTTCGCCGACGCCGGGCGGGCCGGGGTCAACATCGAGGACGTGCGGATCGAGCACGCGACGGGCCAACAGGCCGGTCTGGTCCAGCTCATGGTGGAGCCGCGGGCCGTCGCCGGCCTGACGGCCGAGCTGCGGGAGCGGGGCTGGGCGCTGCGCCAGCAGTAGCCCGGGCGCGGCGCCGTCGCCGGGGGCTCCGCCCCCGGCCCCCGCGCCTCAATCGCCGGCGGGGCCGTTGTGGCCGGCGGGGCCATGGGCCGGGACCGGGGGGTTCCGGGGCCCGGTAACCTGGTGAGGGGCGCTATTGGCGCGCCCGGACACGTACGCGCAACCAGGAAGGTGCCCGCACCGTGGAATCCGCAGCTCCGTCCGCCGTGATCGTCGCCATCGACGGTCCCTCCGGCACGGGCAAGTCCAGCACCTCCAAGGCCGTGGCCGCCAAGCTCGGGCTGCGCTACCTGGACACCGGTGCCCAGTACCGGGCCATCACCTGGTGGATGATCACCAACGGCATCGACACCGACGACCCGCAGGCGATCGCCCTCGCCGCCGGCAAGCCGGCCATAGTCTCCGGTACGGACCCCTCCGCCCCCACCATCACCGTGGACGGCCAGGACGCTTCCGGCCCGATCCGCTCCCAGGAGGTCACCTCCAAGGTCAGCGCCGTCAGCGCCGTCCCCGAGGTGCGCACCCTGATCACCGACCTCCAGCGCTCCATCGCCGCCGAAGCGGCCGCAGAGGCCGACGGCATCGTCGTCGAGGGCCGGGACATCGGCACCACCGTCCTGCCCGACGCCGACCTGAAGATCTTCCTGACCGCCTCCGCCGAGGCCCGCGCGGCCCGCCGCAGCGGCGAACTGCGCGGCAAGGAGGCCACGGACCTCGCCGCCACCAAGGAAGCCCTGATCAAGCGGGACGCCGCCGACTCCGGCCGCAAGACCTCCCCGCTGGCCAAGGCCGCCGACGCCGTCGAGGTGGACACCACCGAGCTCACCCTCGACCAGGTCATCGAATGCGTCGTGACCCTGGTGGAAGAGCGGCGGAGCAGGTGAGCGATACGCCCTCCCTCAAGGGTGCGGCGGTCGGCAGACGTATCGGAATCGGGCTCATGTACGGGCTCTGGAAGCCGCGTGTGCTGGGTGCCTGGAAGGTACCCGCCACCGGCCCGGTCATCCTGGCCGTGAACCACGCCCACAACATCGACGGCCCCCTGGTCATGGGCACCGCGCCCCGGCCGCTGCACTTCCTGATCAAGAAGGAGGCCTTCGTCGGCCCCCTCGGCCCCTTCCTGGAGGGGATCGGGCAGGTGAAGGTGGATCGCTCCGGCACCGACCGGACCGCGGTCACCCGGGCCCTGGAGGTCCTCGGCAACGGCGGGGCCCTGGGGATATTCCCCGAGGGCACCCGCGGCGACGGGGACTTCGCGTCCCTGCGCGCCGGCCTCGCCTACTTCGCGGTCCGCAGCGGCGCGCCCATAGTGCCGGTCGCCGTCCTCGGCAGCACCGACGCCAAGGGCCGGCTCGTCAAGGGCCTGCCCCCGCTGCGCAGCCGCGTCGACATCGTCTTCGGCTCCGCCTTCGAGGCCGGGGACGGCACGGGCCGCCGTACGCGGACCGCGCTGGACGCGGCCACCGTGCGCGTCCAGGACCGGCTGACCGCCCACCTGGCCGACGCCAAGCGCCTCACCGGGCGCTGAGCGAGACTTGAACCCAGTAGTGGTGCCCGCCCGTGCGGACGACACCACCGACCACCACGAACGACGAGGAACGGACTTCATGAACGACCAGCACGACCACGGAGCACTTGGCGACGCCGAGTACGCGGAGTTCATGGAGCTCGCCGCGGAGGAAGGCTTCGACCTCGAGGAGGTCGAGGACGCCATCGGCGAGGCCGGTCACGGACCGCTGCCCGTCCTCGCCGTCGTCGGCCGCCCCAACGTCGGCAAGTCGACCTTGGTCAACCGCATCATCGGCCGCCGCGAGGCCGTCGTCGAGGACAAGCCGGGCGTCACCCGCGACCGCGTGACCTACGAGGCCGAGTGGGCCGGCCGCCGCTTCAAGGTCGTCGACACCGGCGGCTGGGAGCAGGACGTCCTCGGCATCGACGCCTCCGTCGCCGCCCAGGCCGAGTACGCCATCGAGACCGCCGACGCGGTCGTCTTCGTCGTGGACGCCAAGGTCGGCGCCACCGACAGCGACGAGGCCGTCGTCAAGCTGCTGCGCCGGGCCGGCAAGCCCGTCGTCCTGTGCGCCAACAAGGTCGACGGCCAGAGCGGCGAGGCCGACGCGGCCTACCTGTGGTCCCTGGGCCTGGGCCAGCCGTACCCGGTCTCCTCGCTGCACGGCCGCGGCACGGGCGACATGCTCGACGCCGTCCTGGACGTCCTGCCCGAGGCCCCCGAGCAGACCTTCGGCGGCGCGCCGATGGGCGGCCCGCGCCGCATCGCCCTGATCGGACGTCCGAACGTCGGCAAGTCCTCCCTCCTGAACAAGGTGGCCCGCGAGGACCGCGTCGTCGTCAACGAGCTGGCCGGCACCACCCGTGACCCGGTCGACGAGCTGATCGAGCTCGGCGGGGTCACCTGGAAGTTCGTCGACACGGCCGGCATCCGCAAGAAGGTCCACCTCCAGCAGGGCGCCGACTACTACGCCTCGCTGCGCACGGCCGCGGCCGTGGAGAAGGCGGAGGTGGCGGTCATCCTGATCGACACCACCGAGTCCATCAGCGTCCAGGACCAGCGCATCATCACCATGGCCGTCGAAGCCGGCCGCGCCATCGTGATCGCGTACAACAAGTGGGACGAGCTGGACGAGGAGCGCCGCTACTACCTCGAGCGCGAGATCGAGACCGAGATGCAGCAGGTCTCCTGGGCGCCCCGGGTCAACGTCTCGGCGAAGACCGGCCGCCACATGGAGAAGCTGGTCCCGGCGATCGAGACCGCCCTCGCGGGCTGGGAGACGCGCGTCCCCACCGGCCGTCTGAACGCCTTCCTCGGTGAGATCGTCGCCGCGCACCCGCACCCGATCCGCGGCGGCAAGCAGCCCCGCATCCTGTTCGGTACCCAGGCGGGCAGCAAGCCGCCGCGGTTCGTCCTCTTCGCCTCCGGCTTCCTGGAGCACGGCTACCGGCGCTTCATCGAGCGCCGCCTGCGCGAGGAGTTCGGCTTCGAGGGCACCCCGCTGCACATCTCGGTGCGGGTGCGCGAGAAGCGCGGCGCCCAGTACAAGAAGAAGAAGTAGCGGCCGCGGGCCGGGGTCAGTAGCCCCGGCGCGGAGCGGGCGGCAGGGCCGCCGGGATGTGCTGCATCCCGGTGTGGTGCTGCCGCCCGTCGCCGTATCCGGAGCCCGGTCCGGCCCCGGACGCCGATACCGCGACGGCGGTCCCGGCGTGCGCGTACAGGGGCTGCGGGACGACCGGAGCGGGCGGGTACGCGGGCTGCCAGGGGTCGGCGCGCTGCCATGCGGAACCGTTCCACCCGGCGGCGTACGAACCGCTGCCGTGGGAGAGGCCGGAGGACCCGGAGTACGAGGACCCGGAGTACGAGGAGCCGTACGAGGACCCGTACGAGAAGGCGGTGAAGCCGAGGTCCTCCTCGCCGCTCCGGTCGCCCGGCAGGGCCCGGAAGGCCCGCAGGTACTCCGAGTACAGGGCGTCGAAGATCGGGGTGTGCGAGGCGGCCGGAGCGTGGTCCCGGTCCAGTGCGGGGCGCATCGGGGGGACGCTGCTCGGATGGGACGGGGCGCGGGAGGGGTCGTATGCATGCACGTATCAGCCAACGAAACGCGGGCCCTGCGGATGCGGGGTGACGGGGCGTAAAACGCAGATCGCCGGGGGTGCGCGGGACGGACCGCGCACCCCCGGCGCATGCCGCCCGGCCTCCTTCGTGGGGAGGACGGGCAGCCGTTTCCGGCGGGGAGGGAAGGCTTCGGGTTCAGGCGCCCGCGGCACCCGCGAGGGGCATGGAGGCCGCGACGAGCTTGCCGTTGCTCGCGGCCTTGTCCAGGGCGTCGCGGAGCAGGTCCTCGCGCGGCTGCTGGCCGATGGAGCCGACGGGGGCGGCGTACACCAGGACCCGCTGGGTCTTGTTGACCGCGGCCCGCCAGCCGTCGGTGACGGACAGCGCCTGGTGCGCCTGCCACCAGGAGGCCTGGGGGCCGCCGCCGACGCCGGGCTGGAGCACCGCGTGCAGCTGGCCGCCGGCGAGCAGGACGGACCAGCCCTCCAGGGCGGACGGCACCTGGTTGGTGTCGGTGACGGGGATGAAGCCCTGCTCGATGAGGAGCGGCAGGAAGTCGTCGCCGGGGCCGGTGGTGCCGGGGCGGGCGATCGGTGCGGTCGGCTCGACGACGAGCGCGGGGTGCAGCTCGCCGTTGATCAGGATGAGGCCGCTGGTGATGCCGAGGACGGCCTGGCCGCCGGGGACGCTCTGCGGGACCTCGCCGGCGGCCGCCTGCTCCGGGGCGGGGCTGTCACCGGTGATGCTGCGGACCGCACCCTGGAGTTCGGCCTCGGAGACCGTGACGACCTGGGAGGGGATGCAGCCGGCGTGGGCGAAGGCGAGGACGGCCGTCTCCTCCCCCACGAACAGCACGGTGCTCGTCGGGTCGGTCTCGGGGTCGCCGGGGGTGCGGCAGGAGGTGCAGTCGTAACTGCCCGGGGCGTCGTCGCCGGTGAGCAGCCTGTCGGCTTCTTCGTCACCGATCTCGGCACGTACCTCAAGACTGACGTCGAGCATGCGCGGCACGGGGGGGCTCCTCATTCGTGCGGAGGCCGGGGGGTTCCCGGCTCGCCGGGCTCAACGCCCGAGACTCGGCCGGGGTCACGCCGTTTGAGGGAACGGAATCGAACCGGCCACCCGAACGAGTGAACCGGTCGGGGGTGGCTTCGTTTTTGTGCCAACTGTTGCCTGCTTGTGCGCAGTTGGTGGCGAGTGCTGGCCGTTCGGGGGGTGGCGCGGGGGT
>NZ_JZWV01001226.1 GCF_000966975.1 Streptomyces katrae
GTCCGCGGCCGGGGTGGCGGGGGCCGGCCAGGCCGGGGCCGCGGTGGCCGGGGGCGGTTCCGGGGCGGGGGTGCCCGAGAGGAGTTCCGTGTGGAGGGCGCGCAGGGCCGGTCCCGGGTCGGTGCCCAGGCGGGTGGAGAGGTCCCGGCGGACCGTTTCGTAGGCGGCCAGGGCCTCCGCGGGGCGGCCCGCCGCGCGCAGGGCCCGGATGCGCAGGGCCTGCAGGGACTCGTCCAGGGGGCGGCGGGCGCACAGTTCGGTCAGCTCCGGCAGGGCCTGTGCCGCTTCGCCCAGGGCCAGCGCCGCGCCCAGGCGGCCCCGCCGCGCGTCCATCCGTACGGCCTCCCAGCGCGCGGACTCGGCCGCCGGGTCGGGGAGGGAGGCCAGCGCGGGACCCCGCCACAGGGCGAGGGCCTCGTCGTACAGGGCCGCCGCCCGGGCGGGGTCCGCGGCGGCCGCGGCGGAGCGCACGAGCCCTTCGAAGCGGTACAGGTCGACGTCGCCCCGTTCCGCCTCCAGCCGGTAGCCGCCCTCCTCGGAGCGCACGGCCCCGTGTCCCAGGGCCCGCCGCAGCCGGGCCACCAGCGCCTGGAGCGCGGCGACGGCGTCGGCGGGCGGGTCCGCCTCCCACACCTCGGCGACCAGCAGTGCGACGGGCACGGTCCGGCCGGGACGCAGCGCGAGCGCGGTCAGGAGCGCGCGCAGGCGCGCTCCGCCGACGGCGACGGGGGTCCCGTCGTCGCGGACTGCCTGGGCGGGGCCGAGGATCGCGTAGCGCACCGGCCCATTCTCCCCCGGCCCCGGGGGGCCCACGGGCCGTCCGCCCGGGATAGGTTTCGCCGCATGGTTCACCAGGGTGGCCGCAGTGAGCGGCGTATCAGTTCCGTTTTCCTCGGCATCGTCGCCGTCATGGCGGTCACGGGCTGGGCGGTGTGGACGGGGTACGCGACGAGCCCGGGGCTGGCCGTGTTCCTCTTCGTCACCTCGGCGTGGGTGGTCTCGCTGTGCCTGCACGAGTACGCGCACGCCCGTACCGCCCTGCACGGCGGTGACATCACGGTCGGCGCCAAGGGCTACCTCACCCTGAACCCGCTGAAGTACACGCACGCGCTGCTCAGCATCGTGCTGCCGGTGGTCTTCGTGATCCTGGGCGGGCTGGGCCTGCCCGGCGGGGCCGTGTACATCGAGCGGGACCGGATCCGGGGCCGCTGGCGGCACAGCCTCGTCTCGGCGGCGGGCCCGCTGACGAACGTGGCCTTCGCCGTCATCTGCACCGCGCCGTTCTGGCTGGACGCCCTGGACGGGGTGCCGCTGTCCTTCCGCTTCGCGCTGGCGTTCCTGGCGCTGCTTCAGGTGTCGGCGGCGATCCTGAACTTCCTGCCGGTCCCGGGCCTGGACGGCTACGGGGTCATCGAGCCCTGGCTGTCCCACCGCGCCCGCCGCGAGCTGGCACCGCTGGCGCCGTTCGCGCTGATCGGGGTGTTCGCGCTGCTGTGGATCCCGGAGGTCAACGCGGTCTTCTTCGACGCGGTACGCGGTGTCCTGCGGGCGCTGGGCGTCTCCGACCTGGAGACGTACTGCGGCCGCGCCCTGTACCGCTTCTGGACCGAGCAGGACGGCTTCTGCGCCGTCCCGGCCGACTGACCGGCTACGCGGCGGCGCGCTGCTTCTCCGCCTTGGCCTTGCGCACGTAGAACCAGGCCATGTTGGACGTCACGCCGGCCAGCAGCACCCAGACGATCCCGAGGAAGCTGCCCTCCACGAAGGCGACCACGGCGGCGGCCACGGCAAGGACGCAGACGACAACGGCGAACACGGCAAGGCGGGGCATCCGGAACAGCTCCTCGGCAACACGGGACGGGGTCGAGCCCCTCCAGTGTCCCCCATCCCGCCGGGGCTCATTTCCGGCTTTGCCTGATCTTCCGCACTGCTCCCGGTTACGGTTCGCCCGGCGCGCAATACAGATCACGCGAGTGAAGAGCGACAGCCCGGTGCCCGGTCCGCACGGACCGGCGGGTCCGGGCAGGTGGGGGGAATGCGGTGCAGGAGATCCGGAAGGGCGCGAACGTCAGCCTGAGCGCCCTTGGTGAGGACGCCGGCTCGGTCGTGGTGAGCCTGGGCTGGACCAGTGCGTCGGGCGCGGGGGACGCGGACGTCTCCGTGCTGCTGCTGGATGAGAACGGCAAGGTCCGCAGCGAGAACGACTTCTACTTCTACAACAACCCCGCCGCCCCGGACGGGAGCGTCCAGCTCCTGGGCAAGACCCCCACCGACAGCGGGGACGAGGACCGCATCAGCGTGGACCTGACGGCGGTGCCGGCGGACGTGGCGCGGATCGTGGTGGCGGCCAGCCAGTACGGCGGGGCCCGTTTCGGCGACCTCGACGATCTGCGGATGACGGTCGCGGACCGGTCGGGTGAGCCGCTGGTGGGCTTCTCGATCGAGGACGCGGGCGTGGAGACGGCCTTCATCTTCGGGGAGCTGTACCGCAGGGGCGAGGAGTGGAAGTTCCGCGCCGTGGGTCAGGGGTACGAGACCGGGCTGGCCGGGCTCGCCACGGACTTCGGCGTCGTGGTCGACGAGGCCGACGAGGCCGACGAGGCCGGTGTGGCGGGCGGGAGCGACGAGACGGCCGAGGCCGAGGTGAAGGTCCTGGGTGACGGGACCACCGGCTCCGGGGGCTCGGCGGCGGGTGCGGCCGACACCCTGGAGGGGGCCGGCGGAGCCGTCGCAGGCGGCGTCGTCGAGGAGGCCGCGGGCCGGGCCGGGGACTCGCCCGTGCCCGCCGTTCCGGCGCAGTCGCGCGCCAGGAGCCCGCGCACGACCCGGAAGAAGGTCACCCTGCCCAAGGTGGTCGGGAAGTCCCTCGCCGAGAACGACTCCTGGCGGCCCGCGCGGCTCTTCCCCGTGCCGGCCCTGAAGAGCGACCGGGAGCGGGAGGTACGCGCGACCTCGGTGCTGCTGGCCGTCATGGCGCAGGTGCCGGAGCTGGGCCGCCGGCTGACCGCCGGTTTCGGTGCGCCCGCCGGGCGGATGCAGACCTTCACCGAGGTGTCCCTGCCCCACGGCGACACGCCCCGCCGCCCGGACGGTGTGATCCGGGTCGAGCGGGCGGGCAAGCTGTGGACGGCACTGGTCGAGACGAAGACCAACGGCAACCCGCTCAAGGCCGAGCAGGTCCAGGAGTACACGGACATCGCCGCGCGCCGCGGCTACGAGGCCGTCATCACCCTCTCCAACGACGTGGCGCTCGACGGGGCCCCGGTCGTGGACGTCAGGATCGACGGGCGGCGCAAGCACAAGGTGAGCCTCTGGCACCTGTCGTGGGCCGAGGTGGCACACCAGACGCAGCTGCTGATCCGGCACGAGGGCGTCGCCAACGCGGCGCACGCCTGGCTGCTGCAGGAGCTCCTGGAGTACCTCCAGCACGAGAACTCCGGCTGCCACGGCTTCCAGAACATGGGGCCCGCCTGGGTTCCCGTGCGCAAGGGGATCGACGACGAGACGCTCAGCGTCGGTGATCCGCGTGCGGTGGAGGTCGTGGAGAGCTGGGAGCGTCTGATCCGCCAGGTCTGCCTGCGCCTCGGCGGGGAGCTGGGGCAGAAGGCGCTGCCGGTGCAGCGGGCCCGGCGCGGCAGTGATCCGCGGGCGCGGCGGGTGGCCGCGGCGGAGCGGCTGTGCAGGGAGGGCCGGCTGACGGCGGAGCTGCGGATAGAGGGGGCGGAGCGGGTGATCGCGGTCACGGCGGACCTGCGGACGGCGAAGGTCCGCACCTCCGTGGACGTGCCGGCGCCGGCCGGCTCCTACCCGCTGACCACGGTGAAACGGTTGCTGCGGATGCTGGCGGAGGCCCCGGCCGACCTGCACGTGGAGAGCCTGGTGGAGGGCGGCGGCGGACCGCGCGGCACGCTGGAGCGGCTGCGGCCGGAGCCGGCGGACCTGCTGCCCAAGGACGGCGCGCAGCTGACCGGGTTCCGGCTGTCCCTGATCAAGGGGACGGGCACGGCCCGGGGCAACGCGGAGTCCGGGTTCATCCGCAGCGTCGACGACGCCGTGGAGCGCTTCCACCACGGCGTGCTGGCCCACCTGGGCGGCCTGGAGCCGCGCGCCGCCCGCAAGGGCTGAGGCCGCGTCCCCCCGGGCCCCGGGGCTCGGGGTCCCGGGGTGGGGCCGAGGGGGTCAGACGTCCGTGAGGCGCAGGCCCGCGTGGGCCTTGTAGCGGCGGTTGGTGGAGATGAGGTTGGCGACCATCGCCTCCACCTGGTGGGCGTTGCGCAGCCGCCCGGCGAAGACGCCGCGCATGCCGGGGATGCGGCCTGCGAGGGCCTGGACCAGGTCGGTGTCGGCGCGGGATTCGCCGAGGACCATGACGTCGGTGTCGATCTCCTCCACCGAGGTGTCCTGGAGGAGGACGGCGGAGAGGTGGTGGAAGGCGGCCGTGACCCGGGAGCCGGGGAGCAGGGCGGCGGCCTGCTGGGCGGCGCTGCCCTCCTCGACCTGGAGGGCGTACGCGCCCTGCTTGTCGAAGCCGAGCGGGTTGACGCAGTCCACGACGAGCTTGCCGGCGAGGTCCTCGCGCAGGGCCTCCAGGGTCTTGGCGTGGCCCTCCCACGGCACCGCGATGATGACGATGTCGCTGCGGCGGGCGCATTCGGCGTTGTCGGCGCCCTCGATGCCGAGGCCCAGTTCCCGTGCGGCGGTCTCGGCCCGGTCGGCGGCCCGGGAGCCGATGATCACCTTCTGGCCCGCCCGGGCGAGCCGGTAGGCGAGGCCGCGTCCCTGGTCGCCGGTGCCGCCGAGGACGCCGACGACGAGGCCGGAGACGTCGGGGAGGTCCCAGGGGTCCTTGGCCGGCGGCTTCTGCGTGCTGTCTGAGGAAGTCATGGGGGCGAGCGTACTGCCGGGTACGCCGGGGTCGAAGGGGTGGGAGTGGGACGAAGCGCTCCCGGGGGCCCGGCGCGTGCGGCAGGATGCGGGGCCATGGATGCCGTGAGGGTGGCTCTGTTGCGCGAGGTGCTCGCGGGGACGCCGTGGCCGGGTGAAGCGCGTCGGTTCGCCGGGTCGCTGCGGCGGGCGGTGGTGCCGGCGGGCGGTGGTCTGCTGCTGGTGGGGACGGAGCAGTACGAGCCCTGGCACCTGGCGGCCCACCTGGTGGACGAGGCCGCCTGGTCCGGGCAGCCGGAACTGGCGCCGACGCTGGTGCGGCACCGGGTGCTGCCGGGCGCGCCGCCGCACCTGTCGGTCGGGCTGGGCCGGCTGGAGGCGGCCCGGCGCGGGCACACGCTGCTGGTGGTGGCTCCGGAGCGGCCGGGCGAGGGGCTGCTGGAGCGGGTGCACGACGCCCGGCGCGCGGGGGCGACCGTGCTGTCGCTGGACGGCGGGGACGCGGACCTGGGCGCCCTCGCGCACGACGCGCTGTCGGTGCCGGCGGAGGACTGCGCCCTGGACCTGGACACCGTGCAGCACCTGGTCGGGGCGGCGGCCGGGGAGAACGGCCTGCCGGTGCGCAGGGGCGCGGGCGCGGCCACGGGCGTGCGGCG
>NZ_JZWV01001227.1 GCF_000966975.1 Streptomyces katrae
GCTGGTAGGGGCGGGGCCTCAGGGGGTCGCGGTGCCGGTGTCCTCCCCCTCCTCCTGGCCCTCGCGGGTCTTGTCGTTCCACTTGGGGTCGTTCTGCCATTCGAGGTTGCGTTCCTGGGCCGTCTCCATGGCGTGGGCGGCTTCCTCGGGGCTCGTGTACGGGCCGAAGCGGTCCTTGGCCGGGCACTCCGGGCCCTCCTCGACCTTCTTGTGGACCAGGCAGTAGTACCACTCGCCCGGTTTGCCCACCTGGCGCTTCTTGAACAGGGCCATCGTCCCCAGGCTCCTCTCGGTCCTTCTCGGTCCCTCTCGGTCCTCTTCTACAGCGCCATGCTGCCCCACGGCCGCTGGATACACTCGCTGCATGTCTGGCCAGTCGCTGCTCGTACCAGGCGAGCTCTCTCCCGCCCGTTCCGTTCCCGGAAACATCCGCCGGCCCGAGTACGTGGGCAAGCCCGGCCCCAAGCCGTACACCGGACCGGAGGTTCAGTCCGCCGAGACCATCGAGGCGATGCGCATCGCCGGCCGCATCGCCGCGCAGGCGATGGAGGAGGCCGCCAAGCACATCGCGCCGGGGGTGACCACGGACGAGCTGGACCGGGTCGCGCACGAGTACATGTGCGACCACGGCGCCTACCCGTCGACGCTCGGCTACCGGGGCTTCCCCAAGTCGCTGTGCTCCTCGCTCAACGAGGTCATCTGCCACGGCATCCCCGACTCGACCGTCCTGCGTGACGGCGACATCGTGAACCTCGACGTGACCGCGTACATCGGCGGGGTGCACGGCGACAACAACGCCACCTACCTGTGCGGCGAGGTGGACGAGGAGTCGCGGCTGCTGGTGGAGCGCACCCGCGAGGCCCTGAACCGGGCGATCAAGGCGGTCAAGCCCGGCCGCCAGATCAACGTCATCGGCCGGGTCATCGAGTCGTACGCGAAGCGGTTCGGCTACGGGGTGGTCCGGGACTTCACCGGGCACGGGATCAATTCGTCCTTCCACTCCGGCCTGATCATCCCGCACTACGACAGCCCGCACGCGACGACCGTCATGGAGCCGGGCATGACGTTCACGATCGAGCCGATGCTGACGCTGGGCACCCACGAGTACGACATGTGGGACGACGGCTGGACGGTCGTCACGAAGGACCGCAAGCGGACCGCGCAGTTCGAGCACACGCTGGTGGTGACGGAGACGGGGGCGGAGATCCTCACCCTGCCGTAGCGGCTTCCGCCGTAGGGGACTTTTTACCGACAGGACGTCGGCAACACATTGACTTAGGTATGCCTAAGCAGGAGGATCGGGCGTGGCGGCGGTGTCGCCGCGCCCGATTCCTCTCCCCGGAGGTCCGTCTTGGACGCCTTCTCCACGCTCATCCGTGTCGCCTCGCAGGAGCAGCACACCGAAGCCGAGACCTCCGCCTTCATGAGCGACCTGCTCGGCGGCCGGCTCGGCGTGGAGGCCTACACCCGCTACACCGAGCAGCTGTGGTTCGTGTACCGGGCGCTGGAGGACGCGGCCGACGCCCTCCGCGAGGACCCGGTCGCGGGGCCGTTCATCCGGCCCGAGCTGATGCGCGTCGCGGAGATCGAGCGCGACCTGGCGCACCTGATCGGGCCCGGCTGGCGGGAGGGCGTGACGGCCCTGCCCGCGACGCGGGCGTACGCGGACCGGGTCGCGCAGTGCGCGCGGAGCTGGCCGGGCGGGTACGTCGCCCACCACTACACCCGCTACCTGGGCGACCTCTCCGGCGGGCAGATCATCCGGGACAAGGCGGAGCGCACCTGGGGCTTCGAGCGCAAGGGCGACGGGGTGCGGTTCTACGTCTTCGCGGACATCGCCAATCCGGCGGCGTTCAAGCGGGAGTACCGGGAGCTGCTCGACGCGATCGCCGCCGACGATCTGGAGAAGCGGCGGATCGTCGACGAGTGCAAGCGGGCCTTCGACTTCAACGGGGCCGTGTTCCGGGAGCTCGGGGAGGAGTTCCCGCTCAGCGCGTAGGGCTCAGCGCGTAGGGCCGAGCGGGAACGGGTGGCGCGCGGGGCTACGAGGCGAAGCGGACGCGGCCGCCCAGTTCCACCGTGCCGTCCGGGGCCGGGGCCGTGAGGAGCTGGGAGCCGGCGCCCTGGGTGATGTTCAGGGCGCGGTTCAGTTCGGCGGTGAGGAGGATCGCCGCCGAGCCGGTGGCCTCGTCCTCGGGGATGGCCCCGTCGGGGCGGCGCGGGAAGCCCCGGGCGCGGATCCGGCCGGCCGGCTCGTCCTCCCAGGCCCACGCGTAGAGCCAGCCCTCGCCGGGCGGCGGGGTGGGCAGGGCCTCGACCTCGGCCGCGCTGGCGTACTGCTGCGTGCGCTTGCCGACGACCCACTCGGGGCGGGCCGTGATCCAGGTGAACTCGCCGTCGTGGCGGGCCCATACGGATCCGACGGGCGGCTGGAGCTCCTCGATGTCGAGCAGCCAGGCGAGTCCGACCAGGGGGTGCCCGGCGAAGGACATCCGGGTGCCGGGGGTGCGGATGTCGACGACCCCGCGTTCGGGGTCGTCGACGAACACCGTCTCGCTGTAGCCCAGTTCGGCGGCGAGGGCCTGCCGGGCCGCGTCGTCCGGGACGGTGCGGCCGTCGCGGACGACTCCGAGCAGGTTGCCGTGCCGGCCGTCACCCGCGCAGAACACCTTGATCACGTCGAGATCGTTCACAGCGGCATTCAAGCACGGGTCCGCCGGGGCTCAGTTCCGCGCGGCCGCCCCGTCGCGCCGGCGGCGGGCCAGGTAGACCGTGCCCGCGCCGACGGCGACGACGGCGCCGGAGGAGGCGAGGAGGGCGCCGGCCGGGACGCCGGAGCCGGTGGAGGCGAGGTTGCCGCCGGTGGATCCGCCGACCGTGCCGCCCGTCGTGCCGCCCGTGGTGCCGCCCGTGGTGGCGGTGGCCGTGGGGCTGGAGGTCGGGCTGGAGGTCGGGCGGGGGGCTTCCTTGTCCACGGAGACCGAGAGGTTCACGTCGTCGACCCGCTCGCCGGCGTGGTGGTCGGAGCGGGTGCCGTCGACGGAGAAGGCGGCCGCGCCCTCGGCGGTGAGGGCGGTGCGGACGGCGTTCAGGGTGAGGAGGCCGTCCTTGGTCTTGTAGTCGGCCTTCGTCAGGTCGAGGCTGGCGAAGGGGACTCCGGTCTTGGTCCCGGCGGCGTTCTTCACGTCCAGGACCAGGGTGCCCTTGGTGCCCTGGACGTCGATGCGGACGTTGGCGAAGGTCAGGTCGATGTGGTCGGCCTGGTACTGGAAGCGCAGGCTGCCCTGGAAGGAGGCGCTGAGCTTCCGGGACTTTGAGCTTCCGGGACTTGGCGTCGAGGGTGCCCGTGCCGCCGCTGAAGGAGAAGCTGTCGCCGTCCTTGGCGGCGCCGCCCTCGGGGGTGATGCTGCCGCCCGACTTCGTGACGTAGGTGCGGAAGGACTCCTTGACCCCCCAGGCCAGTTTGCCGCTCCGGAGCTGCCACGGGCCGCCGGCGGGCGGGGTGGCGGCGCCCGACGGGGTGACGGAGGGGCGGGGGTGGTGG
>NZ_JZWV01001228.1 GCF_000966975.1 Streptomyces katrae
CGGGATACGGAGAAAGGGCGGGGCGGGGCGGGGAGACGGCACCGCGAAGCGGGGGTGGGGCTAGCGGCCTCGGAGGCGGCGGACCAGGATGCTGGCGTCGCCGCGCGACTCGAGGTCGGCCAGGACGACGGCGACCGCCTCCCGCACGATACGACCCCGGTCGACCGCGAGCCCGTGCTCCCCGCGCAGCACCAGCCGGGCGTGCTCCAGGTCCATCAGCTCCTCCGCGGAGACGTAGACCGTGATCTTCTCGTCGTGCCGCTCACGCCCGCTGGGCCGCCGGTTCGCTCCCCGGCCCTGCCCCTTGCCCTGCCGCGGCCCGGAAGCCCCGGCACCGGCACCGCTGGCAGAACCTTCCTGCGGCCTGCGCTGCGCGCCCACCGCCGGGCCGTCCCCGGTGGTCCTCGCCGTGCCGTCCGCCGGAGCGGCCACCGCGTGCTCCGTCCCCGCCGCCGGCTGCGCCTCCTCGGCGCCCCGCCTCGGCGAGGACGACTGGAGGGCCATCCCCCCGGTCGTGCGGAACAGTTCGTCGGCGCCGGGCAGACTCACTCGGCGGGACACCGGGCGAGCACCTCCCTGGCCAGCTGGCGGTAGGCGGCGGCGCCGACGGAGTTGGAGGCGTACGTGGTGATCGGCTCGCCGGCGACCGTGGTCTCCGGGAAGCGCACCGTCCGGCCGATGACCGTGTGGTACACGTGGTCGTCGAACGCCTCGACGACACGCGCCAGCACCTCCCGGCTGTGCACCGTGCGGGAGTCGTACATCGTGGCGAGGATGCCGTCGAGCTCCAGCTCCGGGTTGAGCCGCTCCTGGACCTTCTCGATGGTCTCGGTCAGCAGCGCCACACCGCGCAGGGCGAAGAACTCGCATTCCAGCGGCACGATGACCTTGTGAGCCGCCGTCAGGGCGTTCACCGTCAGCAGGCCCAGCGAGGGCTGACAGTCGATCACGATGTAGTCGTAGTCGTTCATCAGCGGCTTGAGCGCCCGCTGCAGCGTCGACTCGCGCGCGACCTCGCTGACCAGCTGCACCTCGGCGGCGGACAGGTCGATGTTGCTCGGCAGCAGGTCCATGTTGGGGACCGCCGTCTTGAGCAGCACCTCGTCGGCCGACATGCCCCGCTCCATGAGCAGGTTGTAGACCGTCAGGTCGAGTTCCATCGGGTTCACGCCGAGGCCCACGGACAGCGCGCCCTGCGGGTCGAAGTCGACGAGGAGGACCCGCCGGCCGTACTCGGCGAGTGCGGCACCCAGGTTGATGGTCGACGTGGTCTTGCCGACGCCGCCCTTCTGGTTGCACATCGCGATGATCTTCGCCGGACCGTGGTCGGTCAGCGGACCCGGGATCGGGAAGTACGGCAGCGGACGCCCGGTCGGGCCGATGCGCTCGCGACGCTGGCGGGCAGCGTCGGGCGCGAGGGTGGCCGCGTACTCGGGGTCGGGCTCGTACTCCGCGTCGGGGTCGTAGAAGTGCCCCTCGGGCACCTGGTCGTAGTCGGCGAAACCAATGGGCGCATCGCCGCTGTGGTCGCCGGCCGTGGAGTTCACGTCTAGGCCGTCCATGCTCTTTTGGGGCGTCGTCATGTGCTGGTGGTTTGCGAAGGTGCGGACCGCGACGGAGCCGACAGCTTCGAGCCCGGCGGAACCCTGGGTCCCCTCGGGCGTCCCTGCTCGACCACCTCCAGGAGCAAATGTCGACTCATCCACAAGTCGTCTTACCTCCTCGGACGTGACCAGGACACTTATCGATAGGTCAGCGTTGCACCATGCCGACGGTTGGCGACTCTATGGCGTGTCACCGCCCAGCGGCAACACAATCCGCCGGACCCGGCACGATGTGTCGGCAACCGAACACCACTCTGTCAAGGGCGTGCGCGCTGCCGCCGTGAAGTTTCGCAGGTGTGCGAAAGGGTTAAAGGGTTACGTTCGAGGCGAGTTGAACGGCCCGCGCGGCCGGGCCGCAAACACGTCCGGCCGGACCTTGCGGGCAAGGTCCGGCCGGAGACGTGAGATTGACGTCAGTCGTTGACGGTTCAGCCGAGAAGCGCGCTGAGCTCGACGGACTCGAGGTTGTGGGCCTCGGCGACGGGGCCGTAAACGACCTTGCCGTCATGGGTGTTGAGGCCCAGGGCGAGCGCCGGGTCACGACGGAGCGCCTCGGCCCAGCCGAGGTTCGCGAGCTGCACGATGTAGGGCAGGGTCGCGTTGGTCAGCGCGTAGGTGGAGGTGTTCGGCACCGCGCCCGGCATGTTGGCGACGCAGTAGAAGACCGAGTCGTGGACCTGGAAGGTCGGCTCGGCGTGGGTGGTCGGACGGGAGTCCTCGAAGCAGCCGCCCTGGTCGATGGCAATGTCGACAAGGACACTTCCGGGCTTCATCTTGGCGACGAGCTCGTTGGTGACCAGCTTCGGGGCCTTCGCACCCGGGATCAGTACGGCGCCGATGACGAGGTCGGCCTCGACGACGGCCTTCTCCAGCTCGTAGGCGTTGGAGACGATCGTCTTGATCTTCGTGCCGAAGATCTTGTCGGCCTCGCGGAGCTTGTTGATGTCGCGGTCGAGCAGGGTCACGTGGAAGCCCATGCCGATGGCGATCTGCGCCGCGTTCCAGCCGGAGACGCCGCCGCCGATGACCACGCACTCACCGGCGTGGGTGCCGGGGACACCGCCCGGGAGGACGCCGCGGCCGCCGGCCGAGCGCATCAGGTGGTAGGCGCCGACCTGCGGGGCCAGACGGCCCGCGACCTCGGACATCGGGGCGAGCAGCGGCAGCGCGCGGTTGGCGAGCTCGACCGTCTCGTACGCGATGGCGGTGGTGCCGGACTCCAGCAGGGCGTCCGTGCACTCGCGGGAGGCCGCCAGGTGCAGGTAGGTGAAGAGGGTCTGGTCCTTGCGGAGGCGGTGGTACTCCTCCGCGATCGGCTCCTTGACCTTCAGCAGCAGGTCAGCGGTCGCCCAGACCTCGTCGGCGGTACCGAGGATCTCGGCACCGGCGGCGACGTACTCGGCGTCCGTGATCGAGGAGCCCACACCGGCGTTCTGCTCGATGAAGACCTGGTGGCCGTTGCGGACCAGCTCATGCACACCGGCAGGCGTGATGGCGACCCGGAACTCGTTGTTCTTGACCTCGCGGGGGATGCCGACCTTCATCGTCGATCACGGTCCTTGACTCAGGGGATGTTTCGGGGCACTTCCATACATACCCGCCCACAAGAACGCGCAACGGGATGCACCACGTGATGTCGTGGTGAAGCCAGTCTAATGAAGGATGAGGCGCTGTCTAGCCTTGCAAACCAATAATTTCAGTCGGAGCTACTGCGGATTTCGCAGGCTGCGGGGTCGTCTCCCAGCAATCTGTCCGCCGCTGACCGGTGCAGTCGGGCCGCCGCCGGGTCGCCCAGGCGGTCCAGGGTGTCGGCCAGCCGGACCTGGAGCGCGGCCTGCAACCGCAGGTCCCCCGCACGGCGCGCGAGCTCGATCGCCTCGCGGCAGGTGTGCAGCGATTCCTCCGGCCGGCCGGCGTACTCCTGAACGCGTGCCATCTCGCTCAACGCCTTTGCCTGGCCCGGGACATCGGCGAGCCGGCGGTAGCCCGCGGCGGCCGCGCGCCAGCTGCGCAGCGCCTCCCCGTAGCGGCCCGCGTAGGTGTGCACGTTGCCGAGCCGCCCGTACAGCCGGGCCTCGTCCGCGCGCTCCCCCCGGGCGAGGGCGTGGGCCAGGGCGCGGCCGAACCAGTCGGAGGCCCTCGGCCAGTCCCTCAGCTCCAGGTACGCCCCGCCTACGGATTCCATCGCGCGGCCGGTCGCGTACGGGTCCTTCGCCGCCTTTCCCGCGGCCAGCGCGGCCCGGTACCGCTCCAGGGCCTCCAGGGTGCGGCCGGTGGCGGCGTCCAGGTCGGCCAGGTTCAGCAGGGCCGCGGCCTGCTCCCGGTGCAGGTGGCGGCGCTCGGCCACGCCGAGCACGAGCCGGTGCAGCCCGTACAGCTCGGGGGCGGCGGCCTCGGTGCCACGGTGCGCGGCCAGGGCCCTGACCAGCGCGGAGACCAGTCTGCGGGCCAGGGTGTCCAGGCCGCCGTCGGCCACGGCCAGGGTGGCGGAGGCGTTCAGCGCGGGCAGCCGGGTGTCCAGCCAGGTGGCGGCGGCCCGCCGGTCGGGGAAGCGGAGGGCGCGCGGGAGCCCGTCCAGGGACTCCCGCGCCTCGGCGGCCTCCTCCTCGGGCAGCTCGGCCATGGCCCGGCAGGAGGTCAGCAGGCGCACGGTCCGCTCCAGCATCCGGGCCCGGGCCAGCTGTACCTCGGCGGGCCGCTCCTTGGACTCCAGCAGGGACCGGAGGAAGGGCGCCAGGCAGCCGGGGAGCCGGAAGAGCCCGTCGCGGTCGTGCCGTACGAGGCCCAGCCGGGCGAAGTCCTCGAGGGTGGACTGCGCCGCGGCCACGGAGCAGCCCGCGAGGGCGGAGGCGGTGTGGGAGTCGAGGATTCCGGCGGGCGCGAGGGGCAGCAGCCGCACGGTGCGCTGGGCGGGCTGCGGGAGGGACTCGTAGACGATCCGGAAGGCACGGCCGAGCGGGCCGGAGGTGCCCGGGGGCATCTCGTGGAGCTGCTTGGCGAGGTCGGCGACGGCGGCCTTGGGGTGGGCGGCGAGCCAGCCGCCGGCCAGGGTGAGCACGGCGGGCAGTCCCCCGCACTCCTCGGCGAGGTCCTCGGCGGCGGTCGGGTCGACGGTGATCCGGGTGTCCCCGATGATCCGGCCGAGCAGCGCGACGGCGGAGCCGGTGTCCAGCCCGCCGAGGGTGCAGGGGCGGACGTCGGGGATGCCGGTGAGGGGGCCCTCGGCGGTGACCACGACCAGGCACTCGGGGGTGTCGGGGAGCAGGGCGTCGACCTGCTGGGGGTCGGCGGCGTCGTCGAGGAGCAGGATCGCCCGCCGGTCCTTGAGGGTCTCGCGCAGGGCGGCGCTGAGGTCGTCCTCGCAGGCGCCGGGCGGGGTGCGCTCGCCGAGGCCCTCCAGCAGGGTGCGGACGGCCCGCTCGGTTTCGAGGGGTTCGCCGCCGGGGGCGCTGAGCCGGACGCGGACCAGGCCGTCGGGGTAGTCGTCGGCCACCTCGCGCACGAAGGCCTCGGCGAGGGCGGTCCGGCCGGAGCCGGGGCGTCCGGCGACCAGCAGCACCCGTGCGCGGGGCGCCTTGGCCTTGCGGCCGGAGAGGGTGTCGAGCCCGGTCCGCGCGATGTCCTCGCGCAGCTCCTTCAGCTCACGCCGCCGCCCGACGAAATCCGCCACGGATCCGCTCCTCTCCCTGCCTTCGGGTTGCTGAGCGTAGTTCACGCAGAGCGACGGGCCGTGTGGAGCGTGGCCCATAGATCGCCCGATCGGATCAGCGGATGGGCCTACTAATCCCGGCCGGGGGCGTACCGCTGCGCGGGGCCGTCCCCTACCCGCCCTTCCACCGTT
>NZ_JZWV01001229.1 GCF_000966975.1 Streptomyces katrae
GGCCGGACCCGCCCGCCGCCCGGCCGGGGCCGCGGCCGTGCTGCGATGGGTGCGGGCCGGGCTGCTGCGGTCGGCGGCGGTGCTCGCCCTGCTCGCCCTGTGGGAGGCCGCGCCCCGGCTCGGGCTGGTCGACGCCACGTTCCTGCCGCCCTTCAGCGAGGTGGCCCGGGCCTGGTGGGGGCTGCTCGCCGACGGCCAGCTCGGCGAGCACACCCGGGCCAGCCTCGTCCGCTCCTTCGGCGGCTTCACCATCGCGGTGGTGATCGCCGTCCCGCTCGGCCTGCTGATCGGCTGGTACCGCCCCGTCGCCGCCTTCCTCGGGCCGCTGCTGGAACTGTTCCGCAACACGGCCGCCCTCGCCCTGCTGCCCGTCTTCGTCCTCCTCCTCGGCATCGGGGAGACCTCGAAGGTGTCGATCGTCGTCTACGCCTGCGTCTGGCCGATCCTGCTGAACACCATCAGCGCCGTCGGGAACGCCGACCCCACCCTGGTCCGGCTGGCCCGCTCGATGGACCTCTCCACGCCCCGGCTCTTCCAGAAGGTGATCCTCCCGGCCTCCGTCCCGGCCGTCTTCACCGGCATCCGGCTGGCGGGCGCGGTCTCGATCCTGGTCCTGGTGGCCGCCGAGATGATCGGCGCCAAGGCCGGGCTGGGCTACCTGATCAACGCCTCGCAGTTCAACTTCGCCATCCCCCAGATGTACGCGGGGATCATCACGATCTCCGCGATCGGGGTGGCCTTCAACCAGCTCCTGGTCGCGGTCGAACGCCGCCTCAGCCTCTGGCGCGTCCCCGCCTGACCCGCCCCGCCGCATCCAAGGGAACAGACATGTCCGCAGCTCCCCGCACCCTCCACCTCAACGCCTTCCTGATGAACGCAGGCCACCACGACGCCGCCTGGCGCCACCCCGCGGCCAGCCCCGAACGCGTCACCGACCTGGCCTACTTCCAGGAACTGGCCCGCACCGCCGAGCGCGGCCTGCTCGACTCGATCTTCTTCGCCGACGGAGTCGCCCTCTGGGGCAAGGCCCGCTACAACGCCCTCGGCGGGTTCGAGCCGCTGACCCTGCTGTCCGCCATCGCCGCCGTCACCTCGCGCATCGGTCTGATCGCGACCGTCTCCACCACCTTCAACGAGCCCTACAACCTGGCCCGCAAGTTCGCCTCCCTCGACCACATCAGCGGCGGCCGGGCCGGCTGGAACATCGTCACCTCCGGCAGCGTCGACGAGGCCCGCAACTTCAACCGGGACGAGCACCTGGAGCACGGCGTCCGCTACGAGCGCGCCCGCGAGTTCCTGGAGGTCGCCACCAAGCTCTGGGACAGCTGGGAGGACGACGCGATCGTCCTCGACAAGGAGCGGGGCGTCTACGCCGACACCGACAAGCTCCACCCCGCCGCCCACCGGGGCGCGCACTTCTCCGTGGCCGGCCCGCTCAACGTGCCCCGCTCGCCCCAGGGCCACCCGCTGCTCGTACAGGCCGGCTCCTCCGAGGACGGCAAGGAGTTCGCCGCGCAGTACGCCGAGGCCGTCTTCACCGCCCAGCAGACCCTCGCCGACGGCCAGACCTTCTACAAGGACCTCAAGTCCCGCCTCGCCAAGTACGGCCGCGCCGAGGAGGACCTCCTGGTCCTGCCCGGCATCGCCCCCGTCATCGGTTCCACCGAGGCCGAGGCGAAGGCCCTGGAGCAGGAGCTCACCGAGCTCCAGATCCCCGAGTACGGGCTCGCCCAGCTCTCCGGCATGCTCGGCACCGACCTGACCGGCCTCCCGCTGGACGGCCCCCTCCCCGACCTCCCCGAGGAACGGGACATCAACGGCAACAAGAGCCGCTTCACCCTCGTCGCCGAACTCGCCCGCCGCGACGGGCTCACCCTGCGCGAGCTGATCGCCCGCCTCGGCGCGGGCCGCGGCCACCGGGTCCACGCCGGCACCCCCGAGCAGATCGCCGACCAGCTGGAGGAGTGGTTCACCCGGGGGGCCGCCGACGGCTTCAACATCATGGCGCCCGTCCTGCCCACCGGCCTGACCGACTTCGTCGACCACGTCGTGCCGATCCTCCAGCGCCGCGGTCTCTTCCGCACCGAGTACACGGGCGCCACCCTGCGCGAGCACTACGGCCTGCCCCGCCCCGCCAACCGGTACGCCCGGAACCCCGCGTGAGCGGCCGAGTTACGGACCACCTCGCCGACGTCCTCGTCGTCGGCGGGGGTCCGGCCGCCACCTGGGCCGCCCTGAAGGCCGCCGAGGCGGGGGCGTCCGTCGTCCTCGCCGACAAGGGCTACTGCGGCACCAGCGGGGCGACGGCCGCGGGCGGCACCGGCGTCTGGTACGTCCCGCCCGAGCCCGCCGCCCGCGAGGCCGCCATGGCCTCCCGCGAGGGCCTCGGCGGCTACCTCGCCGACCGCCGCTGGATGGCCCGCGTCCTCGACGAGACGTACGAGCGGATCAACGAGCTGGCCGTCGAAGGCCGCTACCCCTTCCCCGCCGGCCCCGACGGGCAGCAGCTCCGCGGCGGCCTCCAGGGCCCCGAGTACATGCGGCGGATGCGCGTCCGTATCCGCCGCGCCGGGGTCCGCGTCCTCGACCACAGCCCGGTCACCGAGCTGCTCACCACCTCCGACGGAGCCGTGGCGGGCGCCGCCGGATACCGCCGCCAGGCCCGCGAGCACTACCGGGTCCGGGCCGGCGCGGTCGTCCTCGCCACCGGCGGCTGCGCCTTCCTCAGCGGGGCGCTGGGCACCAACACCAACACCGGCGACGGCGCCCTGTTCGCCGCCGAGGCCGGGGCCGAGCTCTCCGGGATGGAGTTCTCCAACGCCTACGGCATCGCCCCCGAGGGAACCTCCGTCACCAAGACGGCCTTCTACTCCTTCGCCACCTTCTACCGGGAGGACGGCGCGGAACTGGAGGGCGCCGCCAGCCAGGGCGGCCGCTCGGCCATCGCCCGCGAACTGCTCACCGGCGCCAGGGTGTACGCCCGCCTCGACCGTGCCGCCCCGGACGCACGGGCCGCCATGCGCCGCGCCCAGCCGAACTTCTTCCTCACCTTCGACCGGCTCGGCATCGACCCCTTCACCGACCGCTTCTCCGTGACCCTGCTGGCCGAGGGCACCGTGCGCGGCACCGGCGGGATCCGGCTCACCGGCGACGACTGCGCCACGGGCGTGCCCGGCCTGTACGCCGCCGGGGACGCGGCCACCCGCGAGGAGATCTGCGGGGGCTTCACCGGAGGCGGCAGCCACAACGCCGCCTGGGCCATCTCCTCCGGCAGCTGGGCCGGGCGGGGGGCGGCCCGGCACGCGCGTTCGCTCGGCTCCGGGTGCGCCGCCTCCCGGCCGGTGCGCGGGGCGGGCGGAGCGGGGCTCCGCCCCGGCGGATCCGCCGCCGCCTCTCCCGGCCACCGCGCGGCCGTGGACCTCGTACAGAAGGAAGTGCTCCCGTACGACAAGAACTACCTGCGCCACGGCGGCGGGCTCGCCCGGTCCCTGCGCGCCCTCGACGCGGGCTGGGCCGCGCTGCGGGAATCCCTGCACGGCGAGGGCGCCGGCCTGGTCAAGGCACGGGAGGCGGCGGCGATGACGGCGCACGCGCGGTGGATGTACGCGGCCGCGCTGGCCCGCCGCGAGAGCCGGGGCATGGCCAGACGGCTCGACCATCCGGACCAGGACCCGGCGTTGCACCACCGGATCCTGACCGGCGGACTCGACCGGGTGTGGACCCGGCCCGCGGAGGTGGCGGCGTGATCGAACTGGTCTCCGCGCAGCGGTGCATCGCCTGCGACAAGTGCGTCGACGTCTGTCCCACGGACGTCTTCGAACGCGGCCCGGACGGGATCCCCCTCCTGGCCCGGCAGGAGGACTGCCAGACCTGCTTCCTGTGCGAGGCCAACTGCCCCGTCGACGCGCTCTTCGTGTCCCCGCTGACCCGGCCGCTGCCCGAGGACCCGGCCGTGCGGGACGAGGCCGGCCTGGTGGGCAGGGGGCTGCTCGGCAGCTACCGCCGCGAGATCGGCTGGGGCCACGGCCGCACCCCCGGCTCGCTGAGGGCGATCGGGCCCGCACTGGGCGCCGACGGGGGGAAGCCGATCATCTCCTGAGGAGGGGCGGGCCGGTCGCGTGCTGTGCGCGCGGGCGGCCGGAGTGCGGAACTCCGGCCGCCCGCGAGGCGTTCGGCGTCAGGCTCGGAGCGCGTCCGGCGTCCGGCGTCCGGCGTCCGGCTCAGACCGTGAGGACGATCTTGCCGCGGGCCTGGCCGGCCGCGCTCAGCTCCCAGGCCCGTCCGGCCTCGGCGAGCGGGAGGACGTGCCCCACCTTGACGGTGATCCTCCCGGTGTCGGCGAGTTCCGCGAGGGTGGTGAGGTCGGTGGCCGAGGAACGCGCCCAGATGTGCTTCGCGCCCTTGTCGCCGGCGTCGTTGTCGGCGACGGAGATCACCGGACCGCCCGGGCGGACGATGGACTGGAGCAGCTCGACGCCGCCCTCGCCGTAGAAGTCGAGCCCGACGTCGACGCCCTCGGGGGCCAGCGCGGCGACCCGCTCGGCCACGCCGTCCCCGTAGAGGACCGGTTCGGCGCCGAGCGAGCGCAGGTAGTCGTGGTTGCGGGCGCTCGCGGTTCCGATGACCCGGGCGCCGAGGGCGACGGCGATCTGCACGCCCAGCGAGCCGACCCCGCCGGCGGCGGAGTGGATGACCACGGTCTGCCCGGCGGAGACTCCGGCGCGGGTGACGGCCTGGTAGGAGGTGAGCCCGGCCAGGGGGAGGCCCGCGGCTTCCTCGAACGTGAGCGTCGCGGGTTTGCGGGCGAGGGTGCGCACGGGGGCCGAGACCAGCTCCGCGTACGTGCCCAGCTGGACCCATTCCTTGCGGACGTACCCGTAGACCTCGTCGCCCACGGCGTAGTCGTCGGTGTCGGGGCCGACGGCCTCGACGACGCCGGCCACGTCCCACCCCGGGATCACCGGGTGGCGGACCTCCAGGACGTGCCCGAGGAAGCCGGCGGCCAGCTTCCAGTCCACGGGGTTGACCCCGGCGGCTCTGACCCGGACCAGCACCTCGCCGGGACCCACCTTGGGCTCTGGTACGTCAACGAGCTCCAGGGCGGTGGGAGTTCCGTAGCTGCTGTAGGTGATTGCCTTCATGTAGGGGGCAACGACCGGGTCGGGGCGAGGTGTTCCGCCCGGTTCCCCGGCTCCAGCGATCCTCCGGCAGCCCTCCGGCGGGTCTGCGGGGACGGCCGTCAGGCGGGCAGGGTGTTGGGGTGCGAGCGCCTGCGGGCCGCGCTGAGCAGGGCCTGGATCTGCGTGCCCGACTGCTCCACGTCGTCCAGCGGGGAGGGGAAGGGCAGTCGTACGTCGTGGTGCCCGGTGCGCTCCTCCAGGCGCAGGGTGATCCCGTACCGGTCCAGGGCGAGCGGCAGCGCGCGGAGG
>NZ_JZWV01001230.1 GCF_000966975.1 Streptomyces katrae
TGCGGGCGGGCGGGGGCGGGGGTCCTGCGACTATGTCGTCCCACGTCCTCAGCCCTTGCCGTCTGCGGTATCTCGGTCGGTCTCCCCGGTGGCGGCGTCGCGCAGCAGCTCCCGGAAGGCGGCGGCCACCACCTCGGGGTACTCCATCATCGCCACGTGCCCGGCCTCGGGCAGGCTCAGCAGCCGCGAACCCCTGAAGGCCGCGGCGGCCTTGCGCGCCATACGGTACGAGACCAGTTGGTCCCGGCCACCGTAGACCAGCAGGGT
>NZ_JZWV01001231.1 GCF_000966975.1 Streptomyces katrae
CCGTAGACCAGCAGGGTCGGCGCGAGCACGCGTTGCGCCTGGCGCCACAGCCCGTGTTGCCCGCCGAGGGTGTAGGCGTCGACGATCCCCCGCGAGGAACGGCTCATCGCCTCCCAGAAGTACGGCAGGGCCATGCGCCGTTCCATCTCCTCGACGGCGTTGGCGAAGCCCTCGGGTGTCACCCGTGAGGGGTCTCCGTAACAGAGGTCCGTCACCCCCCGGGTGCGCTGTTCCGCCGTCAGGTGCCGGGTGAGGCGCCCGAAGAGGGCGGGCACGCCGGGCAGGGCGAGGAGGGCGGTGGGCACGGCCGAGCTCTGCACGCGCAGCTCGGGCAGGGCGGGCGAGACCAGCGTCAGGGTGCGCACGAGGTCGGGGCGGACGGCCGCGATCCGGGTGGAGACGGCGCCGCCGAGGGAGTTGCCGAACAGGTGCACCGGACCGCGTCCGGCGGCGTCCAGGTGGCGGATGACGGCGCGGGCCAACCCCGTGACCGAGTAGTCGCGGTCGGCGGGCGGCGGGGACCAGCCGAAGCCGGGCAGGTCGACCGCCTCGCCGTCGACGCTGTCGGCGAGCTGCTCCATGAGCGCCGACCAGTTCTGGGAGGAGCCGCCGAGTCCGTGCACGAACAGCGCGGGCGGCAGGCCCTCCCGCTGCGGTGGCCGGAAACGTACGTTCATCTCCAGGCCCGGCAGCGCGACGGTGCGCAGCCCCTCTCCTTCGGCCACCCGGACGGCCCCCACCTGGGAGGTCGGCTCGGCGGTGGACCGTACGCCCGGCAGCTCGGTCGAAGACATGGGCCAATGTTACGAGACGATCACGCTCACCCCCCTGCGTTCCCTTGTGTTCGCGGTCACAGGACCGTCTGGCGGCGGGCTGCCGATCCTCCTAGGCTCGTAGGAGGACGAGCGAAGGCGAGGGGAGTGGAATGACTGTCGACCCTGCCGAACCGGACAGCTTCCGGGACCGGTTCGCGGACCCGCTCGACGACGAGGCCCCGGAGGCGGACGCCGCCGAGCAACTCACCGACGTCCAGCCGCAGGAGGACGATCCGCTCACCGGCGGGGACCGGGAGGATGCCCCGGAGGCGGACGCCGCGGAACAGGCCCGGGTCGTGCCCCTGGACGAGGAGGACTACCGCTGACAGCATCTGCCAGGCGCTGACCAGCGTGTCCGGGGTGTGACCAGGCCGTCCGCACAGCGAGAAAAGTAGGCTTGAACCCACCAGATCCGGTTACCGAAAAGTACGATGGCGGCGCGGCGCAGAGCGCACTGTGTTCTTAGAGAAAGTGGGAGGCGGCGTGACAGCCATCGAGCAGACCGAGGCAGCGCGTCCGCGGGGTACGCGGCTGCCGCGCCGTGCCCGGCGCAACCAGTTGCTGGGTGCTGCCCAGGAGGTGTTCGTCGCGCAGGGTTACCACGCTGCGGCCATGGACGACATCGCGGAGCGGGCGGGCGTCAGCAAGCCGGTGCTGTACCAGCACTTCCCCGGCAAGCTCGACCTGTACCTGGCGCTGCTGGACCAGCACTGCGAGAACCTGCTGCAGGCGGTGCGCGGAGCGCTGGAGTCCACGAGTGACAACAAGCTGCGCGTGGCGGCGACCATGGACGCCTACTTCGCGTACGTGGAGGACGAGGGTGGCGCGTTCCGGCTGGTGTTCGAGTCGGACCTGACGAACGAGCCGGCGGTGCGCGAGCGCGTCGACCGGGTGTCGCTGCAGTGCGCGGAGGCCATCTCGGACGTGATCGCCGAGGACACGGGCCTGTCGAAGGACGAGTCGATGCTGCTGGCCGTGGGCCTGGGCGGGGTCTCGCAGGTCGTGGCCCGGTACTGGCTGTCCAGTGAGAGCCCGGTCGCCCGTGACACGGCGGTGGGTCTGCTGACCTCGCTCGCCTGGCGCGGCATCGCCGGCTTCCCGCTGCACGGCACGGAGGCCTGAGCGGAAGTCCGGCCGGAGGCCTGACCGGCCGCTGTTCGCTGCGAGCGTGTCCGCCGCGAGCCGATCGTGTCCCCTCACCGGGCTAATGTGGACCGGGTACGGCGCGGCTGATCGCGCGAACCGGACCGTCGGAGGGACAAAGCCGTGGAGGTCAAGATCGGCGTGCAGCACGCACCCCGGGAGATCGTGCTGGAGAGCGGCCTGAGCGCCGAGGAGCTGGAGGGCATCGTCGCCGAAGCCCTGTCCGGCACCGCGCCGCTGCTGAGCCTGACCGACGTCAAGGGCCGCAAGGTCCTGGTGCCGTCCGACCGTCTGGCGTACGTCGACCTCGGCGAGCCGACGCAGCGCAAGGTCGGTTTCGGAGCGCTCTGAGGCACTCGAGTACGAGTGGAACGGCCCGGCGGATGGTTCCGCCGGGCCGTTTCCGTTTCTTCCGCTTCGGGTAGGACCGCAGTGACCCGGTTTGCCCTGACGTAGGGGAGTGACCAGATGATGCTGATGGAGGCCGTCGGCTCCGGTCTGCTGGGCCTCGCCCTCGCGGGCGTGGCCGTGCGGGTACTCGCCAAACGACTGCCCTCCACCCGAACGGTGCTGGTCAGCGGGGTGGCCGGGGCCCTGTTCGGGGCCTACCTGACGCATATGTCGCTGGGGCCGGGGCACAACACCCTGCTCGCCACCCTGCTGGGCGGACTCGGGGTGTCGGCCGTCGTGCTCTCCCTGCTGCTGCGCCCCGCCGCCGGGGGCGGCGGGGGTCCGCGCCGCCCTCCGTTTTCGCTTCCGTCGCGGAGCTGAGGACCGCCGCCGGCCGTAGGGGCCGGCGTTCCGCGCCCCGTGAGGCGCGGGGAGCGCTACGCGGCGAGGCCGAGGGCGGCCATGCGCTTGGTGTGGGCCTTGGTGATCCGGGTGAACATCTCGCCGACGGCCGCCAGGTCGAAGCCGGCCGCCATCCCGTCCACCCCGCCGACCAGCATGGTCGACAGCGCGTCGCGCTCGGCGACCACCCGCTGGGCCTGCGAGAGGGCCTCGCCCATCAGACGGCGCGCCCACAGGGCGAGCCGGCCGCCGACGCGCGGGTCCGCCTCGATCGCCGCGCGCACCTTCTCCACGGCGAAACCGCCGTGGCCGGTGTCGTCGAGCACGCCGACGACCAGGGCGCGGGTGTCGCTGTCGAGGTGGGTGGCGACCTCGCGGTAGAAGTCGCTGGCGATCGAGTCGCCGACGTACGCCTTGACCAGGCCCTCCAGCCAGTCCGAGGGGGCGGTCTGGCGGTGGAAGTCGTCCACGCCCTTGGCGAAGGGCTCCATGGCGGCGGTCGGCTCGGCGTCGATCGCCGCGAGCCGGTCGCGCAGCCGCTCGAAGTGGTGGAACTCGGCGGAGGCCATCTTCGCCAGTTCGGCCTTGTCGCCCAGGGTGGGCGCGAGCTTCGCGTCCTCCGCGAGGCGCTCGAAGGCCGCGAGTTCCCCGTACGCCAGCGCGCCGAGGAGGTCCACGACGGCGGCCCGGTACTGCGGGGAGGCGGAGGCGGTCGCCCAGTCCTGGGCGGCGATGCCCTGCGCCCCGGCCGGGGCGTTCTCGTCGGCGGGAGATGCGTTTTCAACGGTCGACATGCTCCGCACAATAGCCCGCCTAAAGGCGGGACAAGTCACCACTCCTACGTGCTCCCGGTCCGTGTAAACCCGCCTACGTGGTGAATTCACCCGACACACCTGCGCGATTCCGGGGTACAGTGGTAATGCGCCTGCCGAATACTCGGCGGGCCATCCGAATGAGGATGCCCGGTCGGTGGCCCGATCGGCTCCACCCGACCGCCCTCGGCGCGGGGAGTACGCCCATGCGTACCGCCTCCACGAGGGGCCCCCTCAGCGGCACGAGCGCCTGAGCGATGGCAGTGGTCCCGCGCAGCTTCGTACGACCCGCCCGACCCCGGGTGGGCGCAGTACCGCAAGCCCGGCACGGTAGGACCCCCCTCGCCGCCTCACGCCGCGTCTCACAGAAGAGGCAGCACCCTGACTACGTTCCGAGAACTCGGGATCTTCCCCGAGACCGCCGAGGCCCTGGAAGCCGTCGGCATCGTGTCCCCCTTCCCGATCCAGGAGATGACCCTCCCCGTCGCCCTCTCCGGCACGGACGTCATCGGCCAGGCGAAGACCGGAACCGGCAAGACGCTCGGTTTCGGCCTTCCGCTGCTGGAGCGGGTCGTCGTCCCCGCGGACGTCGAGGCCGGCCGGGCCACGCCCGAGCAGCTGACCGACGCCCCGCAGGCCCTCGTGGTGGTTCCGACCCGCGAGCTGTGCACCCAGGTCACCAACGACCTGCTGACCGCGGGCAAGGTCCGCAACGTCCGCGTCCTCGCCATATACGGCGGCCGCGCGTACGAGCCCCAGGTCGAGGCGCTCCAGAAGGGCGTCGACGTGATCGTCGGCACCCCGGGCCGCCTGCTGGACCTGGCCGGGCAGAAGAAGCTCGACCTGTCCCGCGTCAAGGCCCTCGTCCTCGACGAGGCCGACGAGATGCTCGACCTGGGCTTCCTGCCCGACGTCGAGAAGATCATGAACCTGCTGCCCGCCAAGCGGCAGACGATGCTGTTCTCGGCGACCATGCCGGGCGCCGTCATCGGCCTCGCCCGCCGCTACATGTCGCAGCCGACGCACATCCGCGCCGTCTCCGAGGACGGCGAGGGCGCGACCGTCGCCAACATCAAGCAGCACGTCTTCCGCGCGCACAACATGGACAAGCCGGAGCTCGTCTCCCGCATCCTGCAGGCCGAGGGCCGCGGGCTGGCCATGATCTTCTGCCGCACCAAGCGCACGGCCGCCGACATCGCCGAGCAGCTGGAGCGGCGCGGCTTCGCCTCCGGCGCCGTCCACGGCGACCTGGGCCAGGGCGCCCGCGAGCAGGCGCTGCGCGCGTTCCGCAACGGCAAGGTCGACGTGCTGGTGTGCACCGACGTCGCCGCGCGCGGCATCGACGTCGAGGGCGTGACCCACGTCATCAACTACCAGACGCCGGAGGACGAGAAGACCTTCCTGCACCGCGTGGGCCGCACCGGCCGCGCGGGCAACAAGGGCACCGCCGTCACCCTGGTCGACTGGGACGACATCCCGCGCTGGCAGCTGATCAACAAGGCGCTGGAGCTGGACTTCCACGACCCCGTCGAGACGTACTCCACCTCCCCGCACCTGTACGAGGAGCTGGGCATCCCGGCCGGCACCAAGGGCATCCTGCCGCGCGCCGAGCGCACGCGGGCCGGCCTGAAGGCCGAGGAGCTGGAGGACCTGGGCGAGACCGGCGGGCGCGGTGGCCGCGGCGGCCGCGGCGCTGCCGCTCCGGCCGAGGAGCGTCCGGCCCGGACCCGTACGCCGCGCCAGCGCCGCCGCACCCGTGGCGGTTCGGAGCTCGGCGCCGAGGCCGAGGCCGCCGTGGCGTCCCCGGCCGCCGAGGCTCCCGC
>NZ_JZWV01001232.1 GCF_000966975.1 Streptomyces katrae
GAGATGTGTATAAGAGACAGCGGTAGGGGTCGGTCTGCCAGGCGTTCATGCGGCTTCCTCCGGTCCGGTCACCTGCCCGACGTCTCCGGTCCGGCCGCGGGGCTCACTCCTGCCCGCCTTCCAGGGCACGGGCGCCCGCGGCGATGACCTCGGCCAGCCGGTTGGCGAGGGCGACGCTGCACCCCCCGAGCCGGACGAAGCCCCGACAGCCCAGGGGACCGTCGTTGCACAACGACGGAAGGACCAGCCCGGCGAGGGCGAGGGCGGCCTTGAGGTTCGCGACGGCTTCCTCGCCGGCCTGGTAGGCGGCGTCCTGGCGCCGCTTGTACCGGATGCGTTCGGCATGGGTGAACTCGTGGACCATGGTGTCGCCCTCTCGGTCTGCGTGGAGTGGATGGAGCGCGTCGCGTCGCGCCGCGGCCCCGGCGCGCCGGGGCCCGGTGGTGGCAGGGGTCCCCGGGGGCCCGGGTCCGCGGTGGCGGGTCAGCGCGGGAGACCCGTAGGGCTGCAACTGCGCACAGCCCGTGACCTATGGGTTTCGATCTTCGTTCCTGAGATGCACGTGATCACGTTCGTTGAAGTCCGGGAAGGCCCGAGGTGTCCGAGAAGGTGGCGACGCTCGACCTCATTGCGTCGAGTGCCGACGACGCCGTGCTCTGCCGAGCCGCCGTCGCGGACCCCTGTGGAACCGCCCCGCCGCCCGGGCGCGCCGGCCGGCCGCAGGATCTCTCCCCCGCCCGGCGCTTATCCCTCCCGCTCGGCCCGCGCGTTCCGCTGCGCTTACCGGTGCGCGGCGCCCACGGCCCCGGCTGGCGCGGTGTCCGGCCGGCCGCTCCCCCGGTCCTGCGCCCCTGCCTCCGCCGGCCGGCGGACCCGGCTTCCCGCGTCGCCCCGGGAGGGCCGGGGCACGCGGTCGCCGCAGGACAGGAACGCGCGATCCTCATGAGCCGTAGCGGAAGCGGTAGCCCGTGGAGGCGCGGAGGGATTCCCTCCGGTCCCGTACCGAGTAGTCGGGGAGCGGGGTGCCCGGGCTGCTCGCCGTCGTCGGCGGCCGCAGCTGCGGGGACCGGCCGGTGCGGTGCCGGGCGGCCGTCTGCCGGGGCGGGCGCGTCAGGGTGATCTGCCGGACGAGCTGCTGGAAGCAGGCCAGCGCGGCGATGGGCGGAAGGGTGGCCGCCGCCTCCGCGGCGAGGGTTCTCGGCGCCTGGGCCACGCACAGCAGTGTGGCCAGGGTGGAGAACAGCAGGACGATGGACCAGGAGTGCACGGCCCGGCGCTGGTGCAGGGCGGCCCGCAGGATGGACAGGGAGGCGACCATCCAGGGCCCGTAGATCAGCAGCGGCCACCAGCTGGCCACGTCGTGCGCCGTGCGGGGTCCGGCGCTGTGGCGCAGGGCCTCGCAGATGGCCAGGCCGCTGAAGATGCTGACCACGGCGGCGATGACGGCGACCAGTACGGCGGTGCAGAGGCTGCCGGTCCACAGGAGGGCCACCCCCGGCGTCTTCGCCCGGCTCCCCCGGCGGTGCCCGCCCGGGGCCGAGGCACGCGGCGGCCGGCCGGTCCCCGGCGAGAACCCCCCGCCGGCCGGGCCGGGGGTGAGGCCCGGGCCCGGCCCCGAGGTGAGGCCGGAGGCGAGGCCGGCTCCGCTGACGGTCTCACCGGTCTCGCCGTAGACGACCTGGTCGAGCGGCTCGGCCCGACCCGGCGCCATGGCCTCCCGGCAGAGATGGGCCAGTTCCTCCGAGGGATCCCAGGAGGCGGTCATCTCGCCCAGGCCGAAGAACGGCCGGCCGTAGGCGGTGTGGTGCTCCTGGTCCGGCTCCTGCCAGAACGTGGTGGGCTCCTGCTGCGGGGCGTAACGACCGTACTCATTCACGGAACATCCGCCCGGAGCACTCGTCGGCCGCTGTCCTGAACCGTGCGGCCTCCTGCGACCTGCGGTTGAACTCGGTCTGGATCCGGCCCACCACGTCCAGGAAGTCTTCCAGGACCGAGGACGAGTACTGGAGGTCGACCTCCAGACCCTCGCACTCGCACCGGAGGGTCGCGCCCTGCTCCGGGGCCGATCCCGCCGGGACGGGCGTGTACGTCCACTTCCCCGCTTTCGCGGCCCCGCCGTGACCGCCGCGCACGTCGCTCTGTGCGCCACCCGGAAACATTGCCGTGTGCTGTGCTCTTGTCATAGTCCACCCAACGCTCCGGATACCGGCGAGGGTGTGCTCCGTCCAGGTGATGGTGGCGAAGTAAAGCAGCGTTGACCAGTGGCTTTTATCGGTTCTACGCTCGTCGGCCACCCGTTCGGACGCCGCCGCGCACCCGGTTGGGGCAGCGATTCCGCCAGCTCGAAGCGGGGAAGGGGGAGCCCGATCGGTTCGATCGGGCTCGATCGGTTTACGCGCTCACCACTCCCGGTTCCGCCCACTGCGGTCACATGATCGGGCCACCGCCGGACGCCGCGCACTGAGCCGCACCACGGCGCCCACTCCCGCACGCGCGCCCCCGGATTCCGCCCCCCGGACAACGGCCCGGCCCACCACCGGGTCCGGGGTGCGCACGGGGGCAAACGGCTGACGCCGCGCAACCGGGCATATGCCCGGGCGTTATGACGAGGTGTCGCCGGGGGCCGCAGCGCCCCCCTGATCACCTCCACCGGAGAGGAGCCGCAGTGACAGACACCCTCGTGTGGTTCGCACTGATCTGCTCGGTCCTGGGCACGGGCGTCACCGCCTGGACCTCGTCGGGCGTTGGCCGACTGCACCACCTGGACGCCCGCGAGCTGCGCCGTCAGCAACGCTTCGAGGACATCCTGTCCCTGCACGTCGAGGAGACGGGACCACCCCGGACGACCCTGCCCCCAGGCGCGCCCGAAGCGGCCGACACCGCCGCCTGCGCCGCGTGCGGGTCCTCGTCCGTCCACCTCTGACCAGGCATACGAAAACGCCCCCCACCGGCGCCGTACGCGCAGGTGGGAGGCGTGATCGCAGAACTTACTTCTTCTTGCCCTGGTTCTTGACCGCCTCGATGGCGGCCGCGGCGGCCTCGGGGTCGAGGTAGGTGCCGCCCGGGGTGACGGGCTTGAAGTCGGCGTCGAGCTCGTAGGAGAGGGGGATGCCGGTCGGGATGTTCAGGCCCGCGATGTCGGCGTCGGAGATGCCGTCCAGGTGCTTGACCAGGGCGCGCAGGGAGTTGCCGTGCGCGGCGACCAGGACGGTGTGGCCGTCGAGGAGGTCCGGGACGATCGAGTCGTACCAGTACGGGAGCATGCGGACGACGACGTCCTTGAGGCACTCGGTGCGCGGGCGCAGCTCCGGCGGGATGGAGGCGTAGCGCGGGTCCGCGGACTGGGAGAACTCGGTGCCGTCCTCGAGGGCCGGCGGCGGGGTGTCGTACGAGCGGCGCCACAGCATGAACTGCTCCTCGCCGAACTCGGCGAGGGTCTGGGCCTTGTCCTTGCCCTGGAGGGCGCCGTAGTGGCGCTCGTTCAGGCGCCAGGAGCGGTGGACGGGGATCCAGTGGCGGTCGGCGGCCTCCAGGGCCAGCTGCGCGGTGCGGATCGCGCGCTTCTGGAGGGAGGTGTGCACGACGTCGGGGAGCAGGCCGGCGTCCTTGAGCAGCTCACCGCCGCGGACCGCCTCCTTCTCGCCCTTCTCGTTGAGGTTGACGTCCACCCAGCCGGTGAACAGGTTCTTCGCGTTCCATTCGCTCTCGCCGTGGCGGAGGAGGATCAGCTTGTACGGTGCGTCGGCCATGCGTACGAGCCTAGTGGACGGCCGAGGGCGCCCGCGCGCGGTCCCCGGGCCGTCCGATTGACGCCCGGCGTCAATTGAGTGGCGGGCGGCGGGCCCCTCTCGTAACGTGCCGGGCGGATCAGTGACACTTACATCGCCCGGGGGAATCCTTATGTCCGTTGCCCGTCTGAGCCGGTCCGCCCGGGAGAGCGTCTCGGGTCTGCCGCCCGCGTTCTGGTGGCTGTGGGCCAGCACGCTCGTCAACCGGCTCGGGGCCTTCGTCGCCACGTTCATGACCTTGTACCTGACCCTGGAGCGGGGCTATTCGGCCTCCTTCGCGGGACTGGTGGCCGCCCTGCACGGGCTGGGCGGGGTGGTGTCCTCCCTGGGGGCGGGGGTGATGACCGACCGGCTGGGCCGGCGGCCGACGATGCTGGTGGCACAGGTGTCGACGGCCGGCGCGGTCGCGCTGCTGGGGTTCATGGAGCACCCGGCGGCGATCGCGGCGGTGGCGATGCTGGTCGGAATGACCTCGAACGCCTCCCGGCCGGCGGTCCAGGCGATGCTGGCCGACATCGTCCGGCCGGAGGACCGGGTACGGGCCTTCGCGCTGAACTACTGGGCCATCAATCTGGGCTTCGCGATCAGCTCGATGGCGGCGGGGCTGATCGCCGAGTACAGCTACCTGGCGGGGTTCCTGGGCGAGGCGGCGCTGACGCTGCTGTGCGCGGTGCTGGTGTTCGTGAAGCTGCCGGAGTCGCGGCCGGAGGGCGCCGGGGGTGCCGGGGGCGCCGGGGGCGCGGCGGACACGGCGGCGGAGGACGGGGCCGCGATCGGGCTGGGGACCGTGCTGCGGGACGGGCGGTTCATGGGGATCGTGGGGCTGTCCTTCCTGATCTCGCTGATCTACACCCAGGGCTCGTTGGGACTGCCGGTGACGATGGGCGCGGCCGGGTTCGCTCCCGGGGAGTACGGGCTGGTCATCGCGGTGAACGGGGTGCTGATCGTGGCGCTCCAGCTGCCGGTGACCCGGTTCATCGAGGACCGCGACCCGAGGCGGCTGCTGGTGGTGTCCTCGCTGCTGGTCGGGTACGGGTTCGCGCTGACGGCGTTCGCGGGGCCGCTGTGGTCGTACGCGCTGACGGTGTGCGTGTGGACGCTGGCGGAGATCGTGAACGCGCCGACGCAGATGTCGCTGGTGGTGCGGCTGTCGCCGGTACGGGGGCGGGGGCGGTACCAGGGGATGTACACGATGTCCTGGGCGGTCGCGTCGCTGGTGGCTCCGCTGATGTCGGGGTTCGTGATCGACCGGTGGGGGGCCGGGTGGCTGTGGGCGTCGACGGGTGCGCTGGGGACCGTGGCGGCGGGTGGGTACTGGTTCCTGATGCGGGGGCTGCCGTCGGAGCCGGACGGGGACCCTGCCCGGGCCTCCGCCCCGGCCCCGGGCCAGCCCGCCGCGCCCACCGACCCGGCCGCCGAGCGGGGGGCACTGCCCGGCACCGCTGCCGACCCGGGCGCCGAGCCGCGGATGGTGCCCAGCACCGCTGCCGCTGCGGGGTCCGGCCCGGGCGCCGTCTCCGGCACCGCCGCGGTGGCTGCCCCGGCCGAGGCGTAGGGGGCCGGGGGCGCGGGGTCCCGCTGCGCGGAGCCGTCTCC
>NZ_JZWV01001233.1 GCF_000966975.1 Streptomyces katrae
GTGATGCGCAGGGCCGTGCGGAGGCAGAGGAGGTCCAGGTGGGCCGTGAAGACCTCGTCGCGGGTCGGGCGGCCCTCCCTGACCCCGGCGGCTCGGATTCCCGCGAGCAGGCTCAGGGTGAGGGGGTGGCGCGCGTCCGCCTCCCGTAGCGCGTCCGCCGGGATGCCCAGGCGGGCCCGGGCCGTGTCCGCCTCCGCCGGGGTGAGGTCGCCGACGGGCAGCGCGGGCGGCAGCCGCCGGGCGGGGCGGGCGGGGGTGTGCAGCAGCTCCGGCGGGTAGAAGGTGCCGGCCCGCTCCCAGTACTCGGGCCGGGCCGCGACCACCAGCCGGGCCCCGGTACCGCACAGCCACGCGGCGGTGGACACCGTCCACGGCGCGAGGCGGTGCGCCAGCGCGGGCGGCATCTCCTCGGGGGTGTCCAGGAC
>NZ_JZWV01001234.1 GCF_000966975.1 Streptomyces katrae
CCGCCGTCCCCCCTGTGTCCGGCTCCTGCGCCGTGCCCTCCGGACCCTCCGGCGTGCCCGCGGTGACGATGCGGACGGCCTCCGCCAGCGCCCGGGTCACGGCGTCGGCCAGGGAGGCGTCGTCGGCCCGCAGGTCGGCGCCGCGCAGCCAGAGGGTCGGGGCGGGGCGGGGCCCCCGGGCGCGGTCGGCGGCCAAGGCGGCGAGGGCGGTGGTGCGGCCGGTGCCGGGGTCGCCGACGAGGCCGAGGACGAGGTCCTGCCCGGCGCGGTGGCGGCGGCCGCGCGCAGGGGGACGGCGAAGTTGCCGGAGCGCCGCTCCGCCGTGAGAGCGGTGCCCAGCACCGCGAGCACCGCTCCGGTCTCGGCGTCGAGGACCGGGCCGCCGCAGGCCTCGCCGCCCAGCCGGAGGGCGTCCCGGCCGTCCGTGCCGATCGCCAGCTCCACGGTGGCGGGCAGCAGCAGCCGGCGGCCGGCCGCGGCGTAGCCGGCCTCCGCGCCCGCCCCGAGCACCCGCGCCTGGCGCCAGCCCCGCGCGGGGAGGCGTACGTACGTTCCCGAAGGGATGGTCCCGCGCACGGACACCGGAAGCGGCCGCATCCCGAGCCCGTCGCTCGGTACCAGTGCGAGCCCGAGCTCGGGCAGGGCGATGATCTCGGCGGCGTCGGTCCGCCAGGTCCGCTCGCCGTCCGGCGCGTGCAGCACGACCCGTTCCAGGCCTTCGACGGCCTCGTGGCCGGTCACCACGGTCCCCCGGTCGTCGGCCACGAAGCCGCTGCCGCAGGCCCGTCCGGCCGGGTCGCGGATCGTGACGAGCCGCGCGGGCTCGGCGGGCTCCGCGGATCCCGGAAACTCCCCGGATGCCGGGTACTCCCCGGATCCCGGGTACTCCCCGGGTCCCGGGCGCTCCGCGCATCCGCGCCGCTCCCCGGGTCCGGCGTGCACCGCGGCCCCCCAGGGTGCCGCCCCGGCCACCCCGGCCGCTCCGGCGCCCCTCGCACCACCTGTGACCTCGTCCGACAACGCCGCACCACTCCCCCGCCACGGGACCCGTGGTCATGACGGTAGGCAAGTGAAGATCGGGACGAAAAGCGCGCGGGCCGAAAGCGCCCCCTTGCGCTCCCTCCATTCACTCCGAGCGCCTGCTCGGTCGGGTGAATATCGGGCTCCGGGTGGATAGAGACCTACCCGAGGGGGTCGTGGAGCGGTGAGCGGCACTCCTTGTGCGCTCACCGCTCCACATCAGAAGCAGAGCCTCCCGGAAGGGACCGGCTCAGACGAAGACCGCCAGGGACTTCGCCTTGCCGCCCTTGCTCTCCACGAGCCCCAGCAGCTGTCCCTGCGGGCCGTAGACGGCGACGGTGCGGCCGTCCTGGTACTCGTCCGGCATCTCGATCCGCACGCCGTTGGCGAGCAGCGAGGCCCGCCGCGCGTCCAGGTCCCAGCGTGCGAACGCGGCCGCGGCCGCCTCGCCGATCGGCATGACGGTCAGCTCCTCCTGGAGCTGGTCCAGCGTGCGCGCCTTGTCGAGCTTGTACGGGCCCACCCGCGTGCGCCGCAGCGCCGTGAGGTGGCCGCCGACGCCCAGGTCGGCGCCCAGGTCGCGGGCGAGGGCCCGGATGTAGGTACCGCTGGAGCAGACGACGGAGACGACCAGGTCGACGACCTTGGTGCCGTCCTCGGCCTCCGCCTCCCGCATGTCGTACACCTGGAACGAGGAGATGGTCACCGGGCGGGCCGGGATCTCGAAGTCCTCGCCGTCGCGGGCGCGCTTGTAGGAGCGCACGCCCTTGATCTTGATGGCGCTGACCTTGGACGGGACCTGCATGATGTCGCCGGTCAGCTTGGCGATCCCCGCGTCCACGGCTTCCCGGGTGACCCCGGAGGCGTCCGTGGACCCGGTGATCTCGCCTTCGGCGTCGTCCGTGAGGGTGTACTGCCCGAGGCGGATCGTCCCGAGGTACTCCTTCTCGGTCAGCGCGAGGTGGCCGAGGAGCTTGGTGGCCTTCTCGACGCCGAGGACGAGGACGCCCGTCGCCATGGGGTCGAGGGTGCCGGCGTGGCCGACGCGGCGGGTCTTGGCGATCCCGCGCATCTTGGCGACCACGTCGTGC
The DNA here is from genome assembly GCF_000966975.1 of Streptomyces katrae. Lineage (GTDB taxonomy): Bacteria > Actinomycetota > Actinomycetes > Streptomycetales > Streptomycetaceae > Streptomyces > Streptomyces katrae. The sequence continues at coordinate 2,112 of NZ_JZWV01001234.1, forward strand.
GAAGTGAAGCCGGACGGCTTGTCGACGATGACAAGGCCGTCCGGAGTCTTCCCTGCGTTGGTGCTCATTCGGCGGCTGCGTCCTCGTCGTCCTCGCCGGGCTTCTTGTACGGGTCGGCCTCACCGGCGTACTGCGCGCCGGAGGAGACCTCGCGCACCTGGGCGTCGGAGGCGCGCGCCTTGTCGAGGAGGTCCTCGATGGTCTTGGCGTTCTCCGGGAGGGCGTCCGCCACGAAGGTCAGGGTGGGCGTGAACTTGGTCCCCGCCGCCCGGCCGACCGCGGAGCGCAGTACGCCCTTGGCGCTCTCCAGGCCCGCTGCCGCGCTGGCCCGGTCCTCGTCGTCGCCGTAGACCGTGTAGAAGACCGTGGCCTCCCGCAGGTCGCCGGTGACCCGGGTGTCGGTGATCGTCACGTGCGTGCCGAGGCGGGGGTCCTTGACTCCACGCTGCAGCTTCTGCGCCACCACCTCCCGGATGAGGTCCGCCAGCTTCTTCGCCCGCGCATTGTCGGCCACTGGTCCGTCTCCTTCTTCCTTGCAGACAAGCAATCAGTCTTCATCACCGTGGAACCGCCGTCTCACGGACAGCAGCTCCACTTCCGGACGCGCCGCGACCAGCCGCTCACAGCGGTCCAGTACGTCCGATACGAACCCCGCGTCCCCGCTCACCAGGGCGACCCCTATACGGGCCCTGCGGTGCAGGTCCTGGTCGCCCACCTCGGCCGCGCTCACGGAGAACTTGCGCTGGAGCTCGGCGACGATGGGCCGGACGACGGAGCGTTTCTCCTTCAACGAATGGACGTCGCCGAGGAGCAGATCGAAGGACAGAGTCCCCACGTACATGCAGTTCCGGATATCCCGCCGGTGCGGGTTCGGTGGCCTGCCGGCCGTCGCTCGGCAGGGTCACCAGAACCGTACACGCAACGGCCGGGGCCGATCGACGGATATTCCGCCGACCGGCCCCGGTGTTACGACACGGTGCGAACCGCCTCGCGCTTACGCGCGGGGCTTCTCGCGCATCTCGTACGTCGCGATGACGTCGTCGATCTTGATGTCGTTGAAGGAGCCGAGGTTGATACCGCCCTCGAAGCCTTCGCGGATCTCGGTGACGTCGTCCTTGAAGCGGCGCAGACCGGAGATGGTGAGGTTCTCGGCGATGACCTTGCCATCGCGCAGGAGCCGCGCCTTGGTGTTGCGCTTGACCTCGCCCGAGCGGACCAGGACACCGGCGATGTTGCCCAGCTTGGACGAGCGGAAGATCTCACGGATCTCCGCCGTACCGAGCTCGACCTCTTCGTACTCCGGCTTGAGCAGACCCTTGAGGGCCGCCTCGATCTCCTCGATGGCCTGGTAGATCACCGAGTAGTACCGGACGTCGACGCCCTCGCGGTCCGCCATCTGCGCGGCACGGCCGACAGCGCGGACGTTGTAGCCGATGACGATGGCGTCGGAGCCCATCGCGAGCGAGATGTCGGACTCGGTGACCGCACCCACACCACGGTGCAGGACGCGGATGTCGACCTCTTCGCCGACGTCGAGCTGGAGCAGCGAGGACTCCAGGGCCTCGACCGCACCGGACGAGTCGCCCTTGATGATGAGGTTGAGTTCCTGGACCAGACCGGCCTTGAGCACGGAGTCGAGGTCCTCGAGGGACACGCGACGGACGCGCTTGGCGAAGTTGGCGTTGCGCTCACGCGCAGCACGCTTCTCGGCGATCTGACGGGCGGTGCGGTCCTCGTCGACGACGAGGAAGTTGTCGCCGGCGCCGGGGACGTTGGTGAGACCCAGGACCAGGACGGGGGTCGACGGACCCGCTTCCTCGATGTTGTTGCCCTTGTCGTCGAGCATGGCGCGCACGCGGCCGTAGGCGTCGCCCACGACCATCGTGTCGCCGACGCGGAGGGTACCGCGCTGGACGAGGACGGTGGCGACGGCACCGCGGCCACGGTCGAGGTGGGACTCGATCGCAATACCCTGGGCGTCCTGCTCCGGGTTGGCGCGCAGGTCGAGCGAGGCGTCGGCGGTGAGGACGACGGCCTCCAGCAGGGAGTCGATGTGCAGACCCTGCTTGGCGGAGATGTCGACGAACATCGTGTCGCCGCCGTACTCCTCGGCGACCAGACCGAACTCGGTGAGCTGACCGCGCACCTTGACCGGGTCGGCACCCTCGACGTCGATCTTGTTGACCGCGACGACGATCGGGACGCCGGCGGCCTTGGCGTGGTTCAGCGCCTCGATCGTCTGCGGCATGACGCCGTCGTTGGCCGCGACCACGAGGATCGCGATGTCGGTCGACTTCGCACCACGGGCACGCATGGCGGTGAACGCCTCGTGACCCGGGGTGTCGATGAAGGTGATCTTGCGGTCTTCACCGTTGACCTCGGTGCCCACCTGGTAGGCGCCGATGCCCTGGGTGATGCCACCGGCCTCGCCCGCGACGACGTTCGTCTTGCGGATGGCGTCGAGCAGGCGGGTCTTACCGTGGTCGACGTGACCCATGACGGTCACGACCGGCGGACGCGGCAGCAGGAACTCCTCGCCGCCCTCGTCCTCGCCGAACTCGATGTCGAAGCCCTCGAGCAGCTCACGGTCCTCCTCCTCCGGGCTGACGATCTGAACGGTGTAGTTCATCTCGTCGGCGAGGAGCTGGAGGGTCTCGTCGGAGACGGACTGCGTGGCAGTGACCATCTCGCCGAGGTTCATCATGACCGCGACCAGCGACGCCGGGTTGGCGTTGATCTTCTCCGCGAAGTCGGTGAGGGACGCACCGCGCGACAGGCGAACGGTCTCGCCGTTGCCGCGGGGCAGCATCACGCCGCCCACGGACGGGGCCTGCATGGCCTCGTACTCCTGGCGCCTCTGACGCTTCGACTTGCGACCGCGACGGGCGGGCCCGCCGGGACGGCCGAACGCACCCTGCGTGCCACCACGGGCACCCGGGCCGCCGGGACGGCCACCGAAGCCGGGACGACCGCCGCCACCGGCACCGGCCGGGCCGCCGCCGAAGCCGCCGCCACCCGGACGCGGGCCGCCGAAGCCGCCACCGGCCGGACGCGAGCCCGGACCGGCCGGACGGCCGGCGAAGCCGCCGCCGGGACGACCCGGACCGCCGGGACGGCCGGCGCCGCCCGGACCGGGACGGGGACCGCCGCCGGGACGGGGACCGGGACCGCCGGCAGCGGGACGCTGCGGCATCATGC